>NZ_KZ454873.1:0-210866 GCF_002792415.1 Marinomonas sp. BSi20584 | reverse complement strand
TCGCCTTACTATTAAATGAGCTTGCGCCTGTCTCGTACCTTAACGCGTGAGCGCTAATTATATGTAAGTTAATGGACATTTTTTATAAAGACTTCAGGAGGGTGCTAGAAGTAACGATGCTAGGTTTTCGGAAATAGTTGATGACTAGTTTGGTTGTTGTGCGTGAAGGTTTGTTAATAGCGGGTGACAAGATGTGTTAAATAATTTTGGGGATAAGCCTAGATTTTATTCACAAAAAAAGCCCAGCTCGGAGCTGGGCTTTGTGTATAGCTATTTGTTTGACTACCTAGTGTTATCTGCTAATTCGCTGAGTAATGCTCTCTGAGCACTGCGATACTCGCCTTTTCTTGGCTTTGACAACTGATACGATCCATCACTTTGAAGAATCCAGCTTTGAGTATTATCTGTGAGATAATACTCAAGTTCTTTTTTCACTCGGCGTGTTTGTTTATAGTCCTGAAGAGGAAAGGCTACTTCAATACGGTTGTTTAAGTTTCTATCCATGCCATCAGCACTAGATAGATAAACCTGTGGATTACGGTTGTTGTAGAAATAATATACACGAGTGTGCTCTAGGAACCTTCCTATGATACTTCGCACTCGAATATTAGAGGATATCCCTTTGATGCCTGGACGTAGTGTACAGATGCCTCGAACAATTAGGTCGATTTTTACACCTGCTTGAGACGCCTTATACAGAGATTGAACAAGTCTCTGCTCAGTTAAAGAGTTCACCTTAATTATGATACGAGACGGATCGCCTTTCAGTGCGTTTTCGGCTTCTCTATTTATCATGTCAAGCAAACGGTCACGAAGTGTGAAAGGAGCATGTAGTAGTTTTTTCACTTTCAACTCTTTACTCATACCTGTGAGTTGCTGGAAGACGCGATGTACATCGTCCCCAATTTCTTTATCACAAGTCATAAAGCTATAGTCGGTGTAAAGACGAGCGTTACCTGCGTGGTAGTTACCAGTTCCCAGGTGAACATAGCGAGTCAGATCTGCACCTTCTCTACGGACGATCAGAATCATTTTCGCATGTGTTTTATGTCGAACAACGCCATAGACAACAATCGCGCCAGCGTCTTGTAAGCGGCTAGCTAAGGCTAAGTTTTCAGCTTCGTCGAAACGAGCACGTAATTCGATAACGACAGTGACTTCTTTGCCGTTTCGAGCTGCTTCAACTAATGCATTAGCAATTGGTGAACGCGAACCTGTTCTGTATAGAGTTTGGCGAATTGCTACAACGTTTGGATCTTTTGCTGCTTCGCTTAATAAATCGATAACAGGTGAGAAGCTCTCAAACGGATGCATTAATAGATAATCACGCTGGCGAATAGCCTCGAATAATCCGCCAGAGCTGGCTAGTTTTCTAGGCAAACCCGGTGAAAAAGGAGGGTACATCAGGTCTGGACGATCAACGAGTTCTAGTACTGCCATAAGACGGCTCAAGTTAACTGGGCCATCTATGCGATATAAATCTTGCTGTTCTAAATCAAATTGTTTAAGCAAAGAATCGACGATATGAAGAGGGCAGTTTTCGGCGATTTCTAATCGTACCGAGCTACCGTAATGTCGACTTTGTAATTCTGTGCGCAGCGCACCAGCCAAATCGACACCAATATCGTCGGAGTCTACTTCTAAATCAGCATTACGAGTCAGACGGAATTGAAAGCAACCTTTGACTGTCATGCCCGGGAATAACTGATCAGCATGGGCGTGAATGATGGAAGAAAGGAAAACTAGATTATCACCACCTTCACAAACGTCATCTGGTAGTTTAACCAAACGAGGAAGCGAGCTCGGCGCTGGAACAATGGCAAGTCCATTCTCACGACCAAAGGCATCGCGACCTTCCAATTCAACAACAAAGTTAAAGGTTTTGTTCGCTAGTCTTGGAAACGGGTGTGCTGGATCGAGCCCAATTGGGCTGATGATAGGCAGCACATTGTCACGAAAATAGCGTTTTACCCAAGCGGCTTGTTTCTCATTCCATACGGTACGACGAATAAACTTAACGTTTTCGTTCGCCAGTTTAGGCAAAATAATATCGTTGAGAATACGGTACTGACGACGTACTAGCTTGTGAGCTTGTTCGCTAATTAAGCCAAGTACTTTTTTCGGGTGCATGCCATCAGGACCATTTTTTTCACGGCTGTATTCTAATTGGCTTTTTAAACCCGCTACGCGGATTTCGAAAAATTCGTCCATGTTTGAGCTGAAGATACACAGAAACATCAGTCGGTTTAAGATTGGATGATTTTCATCCATGGCTTGTTCAAGAACACGTGCGTTAAATTGTAAGTGACTTAACTCGCGGTTGAAGTAGAGCTCTGGATCAGCCAGATCAATCTCTTCAGGTAGGCGTTCTTCAATTGCTACCTTATTAGGATCTTGTGGTTGTTCCGGAATTGGCTCTAGAACAAGCTCTGCATCCAACTCTAAGGGTGGACTAGGAATGGTTTCTTTTTTATCTATTTCGTTCACCGACTGCTCAGACATGCGCTTTAATTCTCTCTAAATACCGTTTTATTGTGTTGTTGGTATCATTGTTCCTTTGCCTACAGTATGTAGGCATATACTAACAAATTACACCAACGCAGCCTGCTGGTCACCGATTCTGTGTGTTTATTTGTACTAAAAGTCGTTAGCTTTTAGTTTTCAGCAGGCGTGCTACATCTTTTGCAAAGTAAGTCAGGATGCCATCTGCACCAGCGCGTTTAAATGCTAGGAGTGATTCCATCATTACCGTATCTTTATCTAGCCAACCATTTTGAAAAGCGGCCATGTGCATTGCGTACTCTCCGCTTACTTGATAAGCAAACGTCGGCACTTCAAGTTCTGTTTTCACTCGGCGTACGATGTCTAAATAAGGCATGCCAGGTTTTACCATGACCATATCAGCTCCTTCCTCTATATCTAGCATCACTTCGCGGATGGCTTCGTTAGAGTTAGCTGGGTCAATTTGGTACGTAAATTTATTGCCTTTACCAAGGTTGCCGCTTGAGCCGATCGCGTCACGGAATGGACCGTAATATGCCGAAGCGTATTTGGCTGCATATGCCATGATCAGTGTATTAATAAAACCTTCGGCTTCAAGTTCATCACGGATTTCACCAATGCGTCCGTCCATCATGTCAGATGGTGCAACGATGTCAGCACCTGCCTTAGCATGTGAAAGGGCTTGTTTTACCAGTGTATCGACGGTGATATCATTCAGCACATAGCCAGAGTCATCAATGATGCCATCTTGACCGTGAGTAGTGTAAGGATCTAGCGCGACATCTGTTAGCACACCAAGTTCTGGGAAAGCGTCTTTTAAGGCGCGAACAGCACGTTGTACTAAACCATTCGGATTGTAGGCTTCTTCGGCAAGCAAGGATTTTTTATCACTTTCAATAACAGGAAATAGCGCGATAGTAGGAATGCCCAAATCGACAAGCTCTTTGGCTTCTTCTAACAGTAAGTCGATAGAAAGGCGCTCAATGTTTGGCATGGAAAGAATGGCTTCGCGCACATTATTGCCTTCAATAATAAACATTGGGTAGATTAAATCGTCTGCAGTAAGGCGATGCTCGCGCATCAGGCGGCGAGAAAAATCATTTTTACGCATGCGGCGCATACGAGTGTATGGAAATGTCATCCAATATCTCTCCTTTTCGCTGTGTATGAATGTACTTTAGTATTGTTACAATATTAAGACAGTGCCAGATTAAAAGCTTTGTGTTAAGACAAAACTTTACGGATTTCTAGCACTTAGTCTTTGTTTATCCGTTCTTTTTGGGTTTAAGTTTAGATTAGTTGCGCTTCGGCTTCTTCAAGTTCCTCTTGTGATTCGAACCACGCTTCTTCACTTTCAGCTTGGGCTTTTTTCCATTTCGCCTCATCACTCAATAAACTTTGCAGTTTGTTTCTTTGATCGGCTTCGTAAAGGCTTGAGTCAGCCATTGCTTCGGCAATACGATCAAGATGTTCTTGTGCTGCTTGAACTGCCTTTTCATACTTCTCGATTTGTTTGCGCAGCGGACGTAATTTTTCGCGCATTTCAGCCGCTTTACGGCGTTCTTCCTTACGATCCACTTTATCGATTTTATCTCCAGCTAACTCGCCTTTTTCAAGTTGCGCGGCGCTGGCTTGTCTTGCTTGTAACCATGCATGATAAGCAGGTAAGTCGCCATCGAACGCTTGGATTTGATGGTCAGCAACAAGGTAAAATTCATCGACGGTACTGTTTAGCAAATGTCTATCGTGTGATACCAATAAAATGGAACCTGGGAATTCTTGCAAGGCTTCAGTTAATGCTTGGCGCATTTCGATGTCCAAATGGTTGGTTGGCTCATCGAGTACTAATAGGTTTGGTTTGGTCCAAGAAATTAATGACAAGGCCAAACGTGCTTTCTCTCCGCCTGAAAAGCCTTTTACCGCACGAAGTGCATCGTCACCAATAAAACCAAAACCACCTAGGTAACGACGAATATCACTCTCAAGCACTTTTGGGGTGAGTCGTTGAATATGCAGTAATGGCGAGGCTTCTAAGTCGAGAGCGCTTAGTTGATGCTGTGAGAAATAACCGATTTTTAGGTTTTCTCCCAAGATGCGATCACCAGCCAAAATGCTAATTTCGCCAACAATGGATTTGATTAGAGTCGATTTACCAGCACCATTAGGACCAAGTAAGCCAATGCGTTGTCCATCTCGAAGGGCAAAGTTTGTATTGCCAAGCTGAACGGTTTTTGTGCCTGATTCTGATGTATAACCCAAGTCTGCTTGAGATAAATTAATCAACAATTGTGAGGTTTTCTCGGCCACAGGGATTGTAAATTCAAATTGCGAATCAATATGTGCTGGGCCGATAATTTCCATTTTCTCGAGCATTTTTAAGCGGCTCTGAGCTTGCTTGGCTTTATCGGCTTTGTAACGAAAGCGATCCACATATTGTTGTAGGTGAGCACGTTTCTCTTGTTGTTTTTCGTAGTTGGCTTGTTGTTGCGCTAAGTGTTCAGCACGTTGGCGTTCATAATCCGAGTAGTTACCTTTATAAAGCACCAATTGCTTTTGATATAGGTGAACAATATGACTACAAATACCATCTAAGAAATCACGGTCATGGGAAATTAATAATAAGGTACCGGGGTATTGGCGTAGCCAGTTTTCCAGCCACATGACAGCATCCAAATCCAAGTGGTTGGTTGGTTCGTCGAGCAAGAGCACGTCGGAAGGGCACATCAAGGCTTTGGCAAGGTTAAGGCGAATTCGCCAGCCGCCAGAAAAGTCAGACACGGGCCTCTGCATGTCTGTCATTTTGAAGCCTAGCCCTTGCAGAAGTGTTTCGCCTCTTGATTGAGCTGTGTAGCCATGAGCATTTTCATATTCACCTAGCCAACTTGCATGAGCATGATCGTCGCCACTTGCTTGTGCTTTGGCAATATTGTTTTCTATGTCTCTGAGTCGATCATCGCCATCTAGACAGTAATCCAATGCACTGCGTTGTGTTTCTTCAACTTCCTGAGCCATAAAAGCAATACGGCGTTGTCCCGGCAGAATAACTTCACCAGTATCAGCATGCAGTTCGCCTTTGATCATGGCGAATAAAGAGGATTTGCCTGCGCCATTAGCACCAATCAGACCGACTTTTTGACCTTCAAAAATGGTGAGGTCGGCGTCTTCAAGTAGGAACTGAGTGCCACGCTGTAAACTAACTTCAGTAAATTGGATCATAAAAACTAGGAATCTCTTATCTCTATTAATGAGAAGTGATGTTGGTCGTTTCAATAGAAAGTACAATACGAAACATTTTAGAGTGCTGCTAGACTAAACGAAATAGCAAGCGTGCATATTCACAGTACATTTCCCAGTTAATCACGGTTTAAAGTAGATGATTGATCGTCTCAAGGGTAAAATGGTAGCAATATTTATTTGAACTTTTTTAGTTAGGCTTTTCGGCCTGAACAAGGTGTGCTTTGTGAACAATGTAACCATAAACGAAATCCAGCGTTTTTCCTTTGATAATAGTAATGTTCGTGGTGAACGCGTGTTACTGAATGACGCTTATCAAGAAATCATTAAGCGTAAGCAATATCCGCTAGCGTTAGAAAAACTTCTTGGTGAGTTTGTAGCTGCAATCGCGTTATTAAGAGACATTGTCAAAATAGATGGTGTGTTATCTATTCAAGCTAAGGGCTACGGCTTTTTGTCGACTTTGATGACTGAGTGTGACGAGCATCAAAATCTTCGTGGCATTGCTCAATGGGATGAAAGCCAAGAAGTGCCAGAGGTTATTTCTTTAAAAGATGTACTTGAAGGTGGTTATTTAGCGATTACTATCCAACCACGTAATGGCCAGCGTTACCAAGGCATTGTCGAGATCGTTGGTGACACCTTGGCTGAATGTCTTGAACAGTATTTCTCTCAGTCTGAGCAGTTGCCAAGCCGAGTGTGGTTGGCGGCTAATGGCGCACAATGTGGTGGTTTGTTCTTGCAGCGCTTGCCAGAAGAACAAGCGAAAGAAGGTGATGAGGATGCTTGGGAGCGTTTGACTCATCTTGCTTCTACGGTTAAAGAAGATGAATTGCTTGGACTTGAAACTGGTGAGTTGCTTCATCGCTTATACCACGAAGAAGAAGTTCGTCTTTATGATACTAAAGTGATGCAATTCGGTTGTTCATGTTCTCGTCAGCGTACTTTAGATGCTGTGATGTCACTAGGCTCTGAAGAAATACGTGAGCTTCTTATTGAGCAAGGTAGCGTAAAAGTAGACTGCCAATTCTGTGCAGAAAAATATGAATTTACCGAAGCCGATTTGGTTGATTTGCTTGGTGATCAAGCGAAAACTCACTAATTTAAAAGACTACAGACGCTAAAACGTGGCGTGATTGACAAGGTCGCGCCACGAAATAATACCAATGACATGATCTTCATCGTCTGTTACTGGTAAACAGGAAATATCTACGCGTTTTAGCCACGCCACAATTTCTTCTACTGGTGTTTCTGCTTTTACTGTAATGGGCTGGCGCGTCATCACTTGATGAGCAGCTCTATTTAAGGTGTCTAGATCCCTAGGTTGCTCTGAAGCACTGTCTATAAAAGGGCTGATTAGGCGCAACAAATCCCTGTCTGAAATAATACCAACCAGTTTACCCTTTTCCGTAACCGGAAGGTGATGAAAGCCATTCGTTTCCATAATTTGTCTGACATTGGGTAAGCGCTCATCCATGTCGACACAGATGACATTCTTTACCATGATATCTTGTGCTTTCATTGCCATACTCCCCAGTACCCTAAATTATAGAATTTAGTATATTTATACTGAACATTAATATTTAAATATAGTAGCCAAATCGAAGCATGTTTTTTCTTAATGTTGTTAACATCGCCTTTCTTGTCGCTAAAGTCAATAAAATGAGCGCTATCGTGAAAGTTGAAATGTGGATATATCTACATTCTTATACTAAGGTCTCAAGACATTATTTTTAAAATCCGTATAATTAACTCACACCTGCTCAGAATCCCTTATTAAGCTGATTTTCTATGGATTTTTGGCATACGAGCAAAGGCGTTCTGAGGAGAGGGTGGAGAAAGTAAAGCAGTGCATTCTGAAATATTACTGCTGGCCAAAAGCCTCTTTTTTACATCACTCTCAAATTCACAATTGGCTATGACACGGCGAAATCATATGACCTCAAATTCTGTAGACGTTTTACTAGTCGGGGGCGGTGCCATGAGCACCACCCTAGGAGTGTTACTAAAGCAATTAGACCCTAGCATGACCCTATTAATGGTTGAGCGTTTGGGTAGTATCGCAAAGGAAAGTACCGATGGCTGGAACAATGCTGGTACGGGCCATGCCGCATACTGCGAACTTAATTATACTTCTGAAAATGATGACGGCTCCGTTAATATTGATAAAGCAGTTAAAATTAACGCTGCCTTTGAAATTAGTCTCCAGTTCTGGTCTTACCTTGTGAAACAAGGATTGATGCCGGCGCCACAAGAGTTTATTCATCGAGTGCCACATCAAAGCTTTGTTTGGGGGCAGCGCAATGTTGACATGTTAAAAGCACGTCATGCAGCAATGAGTGCTCATCCAGCTTTCAAAGAAATGCAATTCACTGAAGATCGTGAAAAAATGAGAGAATGGATGCCTCTTGTTATGAACAACCGTAATGACAGCGAACCGCTTGCTGCAACACGTATCGAACATGGTGCCGATGTAAACTTTGGTGCTATCGCTCGTAATATGAGCAAACATCTAGAGACCTTGGATAACTTCGAGTTGAGTTTGAACAGTGAAGTGAAAGACTTAAATAAACGCTCTGACGGTCGTTGGGATGTTGAAATTGAGCAAAATGGTGCGCGTAAAACTATTGACGCTAAATTTGTTTTCCTAGGAGCTGGCGGTGGTGCTTTGCCTTTGTTGCAAAAAGCAGAAGTGCAGGAAGGTAAAGGTTTTGGTGGTTTCCCTGTCAGTGGTCAGTGGCTGGTGTGTGAAAAACCAGAATTGGTTGAACAGCATTTTGCCAAAGTCTATGGCGCCGCTCCTATTGGTGCGCCACCTATGTCTGTGCCGCATTTGGATACACGTATTATCGATGGCAAAAAAGCTATTTTGTTTGGTCCATTTGCTGGTTTTACGACAAAATTCCTGAAAACAGGTTCATTCTTCGATCTGCCGAAAAGTGTTCGTTTTGACAATATCAAGCCGATGCTAAGTGTTGGTAAGAATAATATGGATCTAACTCGCTACTTGATTAGTGAGGTAATGCAATCACATAAAGATCGCTGTAATTCATTGCGTCAGTTTTTTCCTGATGCGAAGGATGAAGATTGGGAGCTTGCGTACGCTGGGCAGCGTGTTCAGATCATCAAGAAAGACGAAAAGTTGGGCGGTAAGCTAGAGTTCGGAACCGAAGCGATTACCACCGAAGATGGCTCTCTTGCTGCTTTGTTGGGTGCTTCGCCAGGGGCTTCAACAACGGTAAATACTATGATTGGTATTCTAGAGCGCTGTTTTCATGAGCGTGTAGCATCGCCTGAATGGCAAGCGAAAATGAAAGAAATGGTGCCTTCTTACGGTGAATCACTGGTAGAAAATACCGAATTACTTCTTTCTATCCGAGCGAATACATTAGAGACTCTAAACTTAAAGCCTTAACGTAATTTACGTCGATAGGATAAGTTTTCAAAAGCTGGGAATCCCCAGCTTTTTTGTATATTACATTAATACCATCATCGTGAGATTGAATATGACAATAACCTTTGCTGAGCGCGCAGATCAGTTGTGTGACAGATTACGAGACCTGGAGCATCAAGCGGAAGAAGGTGATCAGCTGTTTTACTGTGCGTATCTTCTAGGGCTTTTGGGCTTACATAGCAGTACCGAAGGAGAAGGGCGAGATGAGTTCGATCATGCTTTCACTGGGATCTTGCAAGACACGTTGGAAGCTGAAGGCGTAACGGATGGCGATCAAGAAAGCATTAAATCATTGTGGGAAACGGTAAGAGCCACTGCGGCTTAGTTGTTGATATACCGTATGAATAATAAAAAGGGAGCACCAAATGACTTTGGCGCTCCCTTTTTCTATCCATTACTTGGTATTTTAATAAATAGTATTAGAGTACTGGTTTATCTGGGTGTGGCGCATAAGCAAAAACATCAGAAAAACAGTTTTCTTTGCTAAGACCTTTTAGCTCTAATTGGTCAAGTGTGCCATACACCATGCCAACTGAGCCGCTAATAAAAGCAACGCTTTGGCTTAGATCTGGATGATCTGCTAGCACTGCTTCATACAGCCAGCCGCTTCGACCGTGCCACTCATTGCCTTTCTCATTCACGATGACATCCAATGTAAAAGGCGTGTATTTGTGCGCTTCTTCTAACCACTCTTGAGCAAAGACATCTGCTGGAGTTCTTAGTCCCCAGTAGAATGACACATTGCCAGTAAAATTCTGTTCGACCAAATGGCTATACAGACTTTTTATCTGGGCAAAACCAGTGCCGCCAGCAATCAATAAGATGTTTTCTGGATTAGAGTCTAGAACACCATTAGCAATATGGCAGTCGCCACCCGGTGCTTTAATGGTAATGCTATCGTTAGATTTAATATGCTCAACAACTTTGTTTGCCAGAGACGCAGAATCTGAAACTAGAATATACAGCGTCAAAAATGGCAGTTCATGTGGTGCACTACCGATGGAATAAGGAACTTGTTCGCCAGTTGGTAATACCACTATTAGATATTGGCCAGCTTCAAACGTTAGATCATCCACCTTTAAAGTAATTTGATATACATTTGGGTTGATTGATTCAACTGCGTTTACCGTCGCGGTAATCTCTTTCATTTAAACTACTCCAATATAAGTCACGCTCACCTTAAAGTGGTGGCGGTGGAATTAGGTTGATCATTTAAGTAAAAAAAAACCACTTCAGGAAGTGGCTTTTTTACCGCAGACTTCTTGCTGCAGAAATATCTACTTATTTATTTTTGCCTTTCATTGACTCAAAGAACTCATCATTAGTTTGAGTTACTTTTAGGCGGTCAATCAAAAATTCTGTCGCTGCTACATCTTCCATTGGATTCAATAGTTTACGAAGAATCCACATGCGCTGTAATTCATCTTCAGATGTTAGTAAGTCTTCACGACGAGTACCTGAACGACGAATGTTAATTGCAGGGAAAGTACGTTTTTCAGCAATTTTACGGTCTAGGTGCAATTCGGAGTTACCTGTACCTTTGAATTCTTCAAAGATAACTTCATCCATTTTGGAGCCAGTATCAACAAGCGCCGTTGCGATAATGGTTAAGCTACCGCCTTCTTCGATGTTACGTGCGGCACCAAAGAAGCGTTTCGGACGTTCTAGTGCGTTTGCATCCACACCACCAGTCAATACTTTGCCTGATGAAGGGATAACAGTGTTGTAGGCACGTGCCAAACGTGTGATGGAGTCCAATAGGATAACTACGTCACGTTTATGTTCAACTAGGCGTTTTGCTTTTTCGAGTACCATTTCAGCCACTTGAACGTGGCGAGTTGGTGGCTCATCAAACGTAGAAGCAACCACTTCTCCGCGAACGGTACGAGACATTTCGGTTACTTCTTCAGGACGTTCGTCAATCAGCAACACGATTAAATGACATTCTGGGTTATTACGAGTAATTGCATTGGCGATGTTTTGTAACATAAAAGTTTTACCGGCTTTCGGCGGAGAAACAACCAATGCACGTTGACCTTTACCCATTGGGGCAACAAGGTCAATGATACGAGATGTCACGTCTTCAGTGGAGCCGTTACCTGCTTCCATCAATAGACGTTCATCAGGAAATAAAGGCGTTAAGTTTTCAAAAAGAATTTTGTTACGAACGCTTTCAGGCTTATCAAAGTTGATTTCACTGACTTTTAATAGTGCAAAATAACGTTCGCCATCTTTTGGTGGACGAATTTTTCCGGCAATAGTGTCGCCAGTCCGAAGATTAAAGCGTCTGATTTGGCTTGGTGATACATAAATGTCGTCCGGGCCTGCTAAGTATGAACAGTCAGGTGAACGAAGGAAGCCAAAGCCATCTTGAAGAATCTCTAAGATACCGTCGCCATAAATGTCTTCCCCACCTTTCGCATGACGCTTTAGGATTGAGAAAATAACATCTTGCTTGCGAGAACGAGCCATATTTTCTAGGCCCATTTCTGCTGCGATTTCTAAAAGTTCGTGTACTGATTTCTGTTTTAAGTCGGTAAGGTTCATAAACGGGTTTTGTATTAGCTCATTTGAGGAAAATTGACGGAATTAGAGTTAATCAATTAGTAACAATAATTTGTGTCTGGAAGTATTTTACAATGTATCAGCTACTCGGCACCAAAAACACAAAACAAGATGGTTAGATTTTTGTTCTGTTTTTCACTAGCCCGGATAGGGCAAAAGCCAATACAGCGCGAAACAATTTGATTGGGATCTAAACGTGATCTACTTACTGCTTTATCACTATCAAGACCATCCATACTATAGTTCGACTTAAAGGCGAGGTCTATAGTGAAATTCAGGAAAAAAACACTTTCTGGTAATTTTTTGATCAAACACAGGCTTTTGGGGGTATTCGCTAAGTGTTTTTTTAGAATTAAGTCATTATTAGGACTTGATTTTCGCTAAAAGACGCTAAAAATTATAAAAAATTCATCAAATACTCTGTTGTTTTTGGTGTTTTGTTGCCAATGACATCGACCAGTAACTGATATACTCTTGTCCTTATTAAGACTTCTGCAACATAAGGCTTTCTGAATGCAATCACTTTTTTTGCAACAATCTCATGACTTTCCATTTGAAAAAATTGCTGCCATTGACTTGGGGTCAAACAGCTTTCATATGGTTGTCGCCCAAGTTACTCATGGGCAGTTAAGAATCACTGGAGAATTTGGGGAAAAGGTTCAGTTGGCCGCAGGTTTGGTTAACGGTCACCTAGATGACGCCTCTCAACAAAGAGGGTTGGACTGCTTAGCGCAATTTGCACAAGTGATTGAAGACATGCCGCCTGGTTCTGTTCGTGTTGTCGGTACCAATGCTTTAAGGGTCGCCAAAAACCGCTATGACTTCATCGGTAAAGCGATGGATATTATGAGTCATCCTGTCGAAATCATTGCGGGTCGAGAAGAAGCGCGTTTGATTTACGTGGGTGTCTCTAGAACAATGGATCATGGTGATGCTAAAAGACTAGTTGTTGATATCGGTGGTGGTAGTACAGAGTTCATTATTGGTAAGCAGCTTGAGCCGATATTAACGGAAAGCCTTCATATGGGCTGTGTGAGTTTTAAACAACGTTTTTTTGATGATGGTGTGATTAATAAATCTAATTTTCAGAAAGCGGTTACGGCTGCACGTCTAGAACTACTTAGTATTCAAGATGATTATCTTGATGAAACATGGGATGTAGCGATTGGTTCATCAGGAACGATTAAAGCCGCTTTCAATATTGTTAAGGAAAACAATTGGAATAAGAAGGGCATTACTCTAAAAACACTGAAACAAATTCAAAAAGCATTGTTTGCCGCAGGGCATGCTGACAATATCGAGTTGCCAGGCCTTAAGCCTGAGCGGAAAAGTACCTTCGCAGCGGGGATTGCGATATTAACCGCTGTATTTGAGTGCTTTGATATTAAGCAAATGGATTTTTCTAATGGCGCATTAAGAGAAGGTGTGCTGTATGACATTATGGGTCGTTACGCTGAAACCGATATTCGTGAGCGTACCGTTAACTATATGTTGAACCAATATCACATCGATACAGAGCAAGCAAAACTCGTTACACACACTGCATTATCTGCTTTAGCTCAAGTTAAAGAAGATTGGAACTTAAACAGTATCTCTAGTGAAGATTTATTGCGTTGGGCAGGGCTTCTTCATGAAGTAGGCGCTGGTATTTCGCATAGTCGATATCATAAACACGGTGCTTATATTATCCGTGAATCGGATATGCCGGGATTCTCTCAACAAGAGCAGCAAGCGCTGGCTAACTTAATTCTTAGGCATCGCCGCAAGTTTACTCAATCTTTGGATTACCGTTTTACGAAAAGTGATCAACAAGACTTGGATCGTTTGTCTATTTTACTTCGATTGTCTATTTTGTTGCACCACGATAGGAAAGAAGGCGACATGCCTATTTTCACATTAAAAGCAGATAACAAAAGTCTTCATGCCGAGTTCTTACCTGAATGGTTAGACAGTAGGCCTCTCACCTTAGCCAATCTTCAGCGAGAAGCTGAGTCATTGATTTCTGATGGATATACTCTCACGTTTAGTTGAGTAAGATAAAAAAGTCGTTGCCTTGGTCTTAGGTTAGCTTATCTATTGATCTATAAAGGGCAGCGACTTCTTCTCTTTGAAGTCCTGTCACTCGTGATAAACGTCCAATACTGGACGAAATTTGCACGGACTCTTTACCTTCGTTGTCTTTGTCTTCCGATTTTGCAGGGGCTAGCTGATTTGCCAGTAGTTGTTTAGCACGATCAGATAATTGAACAGGATCTTGTTGTCGAGGTGAATTTTGGCGCACAGAGGCATCTGCCGAAGCTGTCATGCTAGGTAGATACAAAGGTTTGCTAGATACAGATGAAATCGACAAAACAGCCACCTGAGATAGTTGTTTGAGATACCCTATAGGGTAGTACAAAAAATGATCTATTTGTATGTTTTATGCTCTTATTGTCTCAAATTAAGTATGAATGCAAAAAATAGCTTTTTATCGAGCTAAATAGATTTGTTTATCTCCTTCAGGAAAATTTCAGAGTGGTCATTTTGCTATTTATTTTATGCACACATTCACCATATTAGTGTCATTGTTATGTAAGGATGATATTGTTTGCACAATGTCTCTCAGCAAGACAATTAATTAAATAGTGCATTTAACAGGTGAGCATTCTGCTTTATATCATGTCGTTTCATCGGTAACGTGAATGATTATCTGTTGTAGGTTATTTGCTTCAAAAAGGATGCCGCATGAGCCAAGAAAATCTCCCAATAGAACATCTTTATTTTACTGAGACAAATTTAGAGCAGATCTTAGAAAATCTAGATGTAGTTCGTAATCGAATCCATCCACAGGCGACAAATGAAGAAGGCATAAATGAACAGGTGTTTCCATCTGTTTGCCTAATTGGTTTGGGGCGTTGTGGTTCTAATATTGCATTGGATGTCGCATCACTAGTATACGATGCTAGAACAAGCTACATGCGGGAAGTAGAAAGCCAAGAAATATTAGATAGTGAGAGTGAATTCAGACCTATGCGCTGGATTCGCAAGCATTTGCCACTTGAAGATAAAGATGGCGTTAAGCCGGTATTTCTTATTGAGCCCATCGTTTTACTGGGTGATTTGGATAAAGATATTGAAGGAAGAATTCGTTTTTCTAATCAGGAAGGACGAACTAAATTTCTAGAAGAATACACCAAGTTGCAAATAATGGATTTGTCTGAAGTGCATGCTGGTGGCGCAGGTAATGCTCCGATTTTAGGACAATATCTTGCAAAAATTATCCTAAACAAAGATGCAACGACATTCCGTAATGAAAACTGGAAACAGATGCATTCTTATCTAGTTGATTCTTGTGGTATTAAAGCCAATCAATCGCGCCTTTATTTTTATATTTTTAGTGCTGGTGGTGGTACTGGTTCTGGTATGGCGTCTGAATTTGGTCTGGCGCAACAATTCTCTTACTTAAGTAAAACCTTTGATTATCGTTCCGATCAAAGCCAAATGGCGGATAAGCGTCATAGCTTTGTTTTTGAGCCCATTTTTACTTCTGGTATTTGTATTCTACCGAACATATCTGGGAAAAATGTTGAGATTTCTGAGGCATTGCATATTAACGCAGGCCGCTTGTTGACTAAATATATTTCTGAAGAGTGGAATTTCTCGTATAACGAAGAGCGTGAAGACGACGAAGTACCAGCGGATGTAATGGAGCGTATTCGTCCGTGGAACTCTATGATGCTGATATCCAACGATATTATGCGTTATGCGGAAGAGGAAAATGGCGGCGATTCTGATAATATCGATGTTAACACCATGGAGAAATACGCTAACCAGTATATTTCTCAGCAAATTTTTAACATCTTGACCGCTCAAGCAGTAACAACTGATTACGACGAAGACTACTTTCGCCGTGCAGGTATTGATATTGCAGAAACCATTCGTTTAGACGCTAACGATTTATTTATGAGTTTAGCGGGCCCAGTTGCTGTGGCTTACGCTGAAAGCGTGGTGAACGAAGGGACACGTCAGGATAGCGTTGATATTGATGACTTGTTCTGTCGCTCAATTGAGTTGCCGCACTTTAATAACGACACATCTGCGATTGAAGGTGTTAGTGTGTTGCCAGTTGAATCTGATCGATACCGAGAAGCGATTAAGAACTATCGCAAAAGTGGTTATGACGCGACGGCATTGAACCATCTACATTTCTTCAAGAACTGTTCGTCTATTGTTTCCATTATTTCTTTGCCAAGAGACTACAAACTGTCTTTCACCGCATTGAACCGCTTAAAAATGCATTTGAACCGCTTATGTCCAAATACAACATTAAAGCGTTACGCACTTGTTATTGGTGCATCAGCAAACTTATCATTAACGACGCTTATTGCCAAAAGTCCGTGTTTAAGTGATGACTTTTTGACGTTAATGGTCGCTTACATGAAGCGCTGTTTTGCTCGTGATGATTATCGATACACGGATGAAATAGACAAAGCGGTAATTAAAATGATTCAAGATGATGATTTTGATGACGCCTTGGTAGATAAGTTCTTTACGACCTATGAAAACCCAGCAAAAATTCTAGATACCAACTGGTATGCAATTAAGCCAATGTATGAGAAAAAGTACCGTGAGCTTATTGATAACAATCAGCGTTTCGTATCTATTAATGATATTCGCTTGGATATAAACAACGTTAAAAATGCGATCAAATATCTTCGTGAAATTTATCGTCATCGCATCAGTAAAACCAATGTTCTTACACTAAATGGTTAATTTCATTTAGTTAAACACCGAATGATGGTTGTTTGAAAAAGGCTACTCAATTACATTTGAGTAGCCTTTTTTATTGCTCTGTTTTTTTATAACTGGTTAATCTCAATAGTTGGCTTAACTATTGAATGACTAAGCTAGTGTTTCTATTGTTGTTGCTTGTCTTTACGTTTTTGTTCTTGTGCCCTTGTATGGTGTGCGTAATTCGCCCCACGTTATTTAGCATGAGCTTTTTTGGTGCGGTTTTAACTGTTTAGGATATATATGGCAGAATACTATTGGTTGTTGGTGGCCTCTGCGTTTGTATTTATGATGCAGGCTGGTTTTTTGTGTTTAGAAAGTGGCCGTATTCGTAGTAAAAACAGCATTAACGTCGCGGCGAAGAATATATCTGATTTTATAATATCGACGACATTATTTTGGTTGTTTGGCTTTGGCATCATGTTTGGTGACTCTGTGGCAGGGTTGTTTGGTGCGAGCGATTTCTTTTTTGATGATCGGCACACGCCTTGGGAAATAAGTTTTTTTCTTTTTCAAATGATGTTTTGTGGTACCGCAGCAACGTTAACGTCTGGAGCGGTTGCTGAGCGCATGACGTTCATTGGCTATCTGGCAATCACTGTTGTTCTAAGTGCATTCATTTATCCTATCGTTGGGCATTGGGCTTGGTCTGGTGTGTATCCTTCAGAAGGACCAGAAGGTTGGCTTGAGGCTCTTGGTTTTATTGATTTTGCGGGTTCAACCGTGGTGCACTCTGTTGGTGGCTGGGTAGCATTAGCCGCGATTATCATTATTGGACCTCGCCTTGGACGCTTTGAAGAGGGGATACGGTTACCACCTGGTAATAATCTCCCCTTGTCTGCTCTAGGAACGTTATTAATTTGGTTTGGTTGGATTGGTTTTAACGGCGGTAGCACATTAGCGCTAACCGATGCTGTGCCAATGATCATTCTAAATACCTTTATCTCTGCTGCTTGGGGGGCGCTAATCGCTGCTGGAATTAATTATTTCCGTGATGGCTATATTGAGGTGGGCTTTGTGCTGAATGGCACAATTGCTGGTTTGGTAGGCATTACTGCTTCTTGTCATGTAGTGTCACCTGGGGCATCCGTTATTATTGGAGCTGTTTCTGGCGTAGTTGTGTATTTCGGTAGTTTACTGATGGAGCGCTGGCGTTTAGATGATGCATTGGATGTTGTTCCAGCGCATTTATTTGCGGGCATATGGGGGACTTTGAGCGTCGCTTTGTTTGGACAAACAGATAAAATTGATAATGGTTTGGGGTTTTTAGGGCAGCTTGGGGTTCAAGCATTAGGTATTGTCGTTATTGGGCTCTATTGCTTTGTGGTGGGTTATACCTGCATGTGGCTACTGAATCGTTTTATGCCGCTTCGAGCGAGTAAAGAGCAAGAAGAGCAAGGTTTAAATGTAGCAGAGCATAGAGCGACAACAGAATTATTTGATTTGTTAACCTCCATGCAATACCAACAAAATAATGCTGATTTTTCAAAACCTGTTCCTGAGGAGCCTTTTACAGAAGTTGGGCAGATTGCTCGAAAATATAATCAAGTTATTGATCGAGTGAGTACTGAAATTGCGCAGCGAGATGACGCTTTGATGCGTTTTCAAGAGAGTGAAATGCGTAAGTCAGCGATATTGAATTCATCAATGGATTGTATTGTGACCATTAACCGCTTTGGTTCTGTAATGGAATTTAACCCTGCAGCAGAACGAACCTTTGGGTGTCTGAAAAAACAAGTTGAAGGTAAAAGCTTTATTGGTCTTTTTATTCGCGAAGAAGATAGAAAAAAGATTTTTGAAAGTTTGAACTCGGGTTTCTCGACATCAAATGGCTTGATATTGAATCGGCGTAATCCGTTTCGTTTACAGCGTAGCCCTAACAATGATTTTCCTGCTGAAATTGCGATTACTAAGGCCAATGCTGACTCTTCACAAGAAAGTGAATATACACTTCATATTAGAGATATGACACGTCATGTGAAGTTGCAGGAACGCTTGAAGTTTTTAGCGTATAGCGATCCATTGACCAGCTTGTACAATCGTACTTATCTAATGGACTCACTTGTTAGCGCTTTGCTTTTTGCAACCAAACAGAAGACGTCTGTCGGACTGTTATTTTTGGATTTAGATAACTTCAAAATTATTAACGATACGTTAGGCCACAAAGCTGGTGACGAGCTGCTGTGTGAAGTTGCAAGGCGTTTAATTGCAGTGTCTGATCAGTTTGATGTCATCGCCCGTTGGGGCGGCGACGAATTTGTCTTTATGATGACGAAAGATGTCAATGAAAGTCGTTTGGCTAAGCGAGCGCAACAAATTTTAGAGGCCATGCGAGCGCCAGTGAATTTAAACGAGCAATATTTCACTATACCAACGAGTATTGGTATTGCCTATACCGGCGAGCAAAGTTTGGATGCCGATAGGCTGATTCAACAAGCTGATATCGCAATGTATTGGGCTAAGGAAAAAGGCCGTGATAATGCGCAATTCTTTACACCTGAAATGTCCAATATTGTCACGAAAAAGTTTGGTTTTGAGAAAGAGATTAATGATGCACTTGCATCAGAACAGTTCTCTTTAGTTTTTCAACCAAAAGTCTTTATGGAAAAAGAAAATATCCTCGGCTTAGAGGCGCTGATCCGCTGGAATCATCCAACGAAAGGGCTTATTCCGCCCGCTGACTTTATTCCAATGGCGGAAGAGTCTAACTTAATCTCTAGAATTGATGAGTGGGTGATTGATCAAGCTTTATTACAGCAAAAAGCATGGCGTGATCAAGGTTTACGGATTGTTCCTATTGCTGTGAATCTTTCTGGACGGCATTTGGTATCGGACTCTCTGGTACCTTACATCTCGCAGAAACTAATTGCTTATGGTATTGACGGTTGCTTGCTAGAAATTGAAATTACAGAAGGGGTTTTGCTCCAAGATATTCAGCGTTGTATTGAGGTGATGGCAGAATTGAAAGAGTTAGATATTAGAATCTCAGTAGATGATTTTGGAACGGGTTATTCGTCGCTAAGCTATTTAAAACGGCTGCCATTGGATATCTTGAAAATTGATCAATCATTTGTTGAAGAATGCGATCGTCATATCGAAGACGCTAAAATCTGTGAAACCATTATTCACTTGGCGCGAAGTTTAGAACTGGTGATTGTTGCGGAGGGTGTAGAAACCGCTCCGCAAGCGGATATGTTGAAGTCGCTAGGTTGTGAGATATTTCAAGGCTACTACTTCCATAAACCCATGATAAGTGCTGATATTGCCAAGTTGCTTATTGCTGATCATGTGATTGGTTAGGTGTTTCTCTATTACGGATAGTTTCCATAAGCTCTTGGTTCTGTGTTTTTTCTAACGGCTTAGTGCGATAGTGCAGTGCCGTTTTTGCAATCATATTTGCCGCGACTGGTGCGGTAATCAACAGGAACAAAGTGATCAAAAACTCTTGAATGGAAAGGAATCCTTTCAAGTGGCTTTGAAAGATCATTGATGCAACTAAAACACCAGTAATTCCCAAAGTCGATGCCTTTGTTGGACTGTGAAGGCGCATGTAAATGTCAGGCAAACGAGCAAGACCATAAGAGCCGATCAATAGAAAAATGCCGCCAATAAGCAAAGACACGCAGATGATAATTTCGAGATAAAAAGGCATAACTGATCCTTATTCTATGATGTCGCCGCGAAGTAAGTATTTACATAGAGCCGCAGTACTGACAAATCCTAGCATGGCAATTAATAGTGCTGCTTCAAAATACAACGCGCTTTCTACATAAATGCCGTAGAGCAAAATAAGTGCAATGGCGTTTATGTACATTGTATCTAGTGCCAGAATTCGGTCTGATATGGTTGGGCCTTTTAGGAGACGCCATAAGTTCAAAATCAGCGCAATGCAAATACACACCGCCACTATGGTGATGGTTATCTTTAGCATCCAAATATCTCCTTGATTGGCTTCTCATAGCGTTGCTTAACCGATTTAATCAGTTCAGCTTCGTCATCTAAGTGAAGTGAATGGACATATAGCCAGGCTTTGTCTTTCGATACTTCTGCGCTCACGGTTCCCGGAGTAAGAGACACTGTGCTGGCTAAAATAGTGATACCTAAGTCTGAGTCGATATTGATCGGAATCGCGACGAAGCCCGGAGTTAACTTTTTGATCGGACCAATAATCAGCAGCGCCACTTCCACATTGGCGGTCAAAATATCTTTTAACACCATGAGTATGTATCGAATCGCCAGCCAAGGCTTAAGAATCTTAGGGTGTTCATCACGCATACTGTTTACTAGTAAGGGAATGGTGATCGCAAAGAAAACCGCCAACACCATATGTCCAGCACTAATAGAATTGTTCAATAACAGCCAAACCACAAACAATAGCAGGCTGTGAAATGGCATAGGGAATAACTTCATTGGGCTACTCCTGGTAATAACGCGTAAGCAGAAGCTTGGATATCGTGAAGATAACGCGCTGCTTGTTGAGTAAATTCACTGATATCGCCACCAAAAATAACCATAATCGGAGAGGCCAATAACAATAAGCCGATACCCATGATTTCCGTTGTTTTAGCGGGTTCTGCTTCTGCAGCCACGCTGCCATTGTGACGCCAGAAAAGCGTTGTGCCAGCTCGTGAGAAAGCAATTAAGGCCGCTAAACTGCCAATTAGAATCAAAGGCCAAACCCACATAGTTTGTGCAGAAGACTGTGTTGCTTGCAGTATCATGATTTTGCCAACAAACCCAGATAATGGTGGCATGCCGATTAATGCCAAAGCAGAAATTGCAAATCCAAAGCCTAGTAATCTAGGTTGAACAAAAGGACGTGAGCGAACGAAACGGTCTTCGGCTTTGCCTCGTTGGCGAGACATAACATCGGCGAGCAAAAATAATCCAGCTGATGCCAAAGTACTATGCACCATGTAATACAGAGCCGCAGAGGTTGCTGCTTCTGAATTGATTGCTGCACAAGCCAGTAAACTACCACTGGAGATAATGACTAAATTCGCGCTGAGTGTTTTGATTCCAGGACTTGCGAATACACCTATGGTACCAATGGTGATGGTTAACAAGGCCATTGGCCATAACCAAGGAGTAGCAATGTTGGCCAGTTCGCCAGCATCGTCGCCAAAAATAACAGTATAGACGCGGAAAATACTGTAAATCCCTACCTTGGTCATAATGGCAAATAACGCAGCGACTGGTGCACTAGCGCTGGCGTAGGTTTTCGGTAACCAAAAATGCATTGGCAGCATGGCGGCTTTTAAGCCGAATACGACTAATAATAACAGCGCACCGGTTTTTGCTAGTGTCGCCGTTTCACCTTGCAGTTGGCCAACTTTGATTGCCATGTCTGCCATATTTAGCGTGCCAAGCGTGCCATATAAAATACCAAGGCCGAACAAGAATAGGCTAGAACCAACAAGGTTAAGAATGACATAGTGCAAAGCAGCTTGGGTTTTCTGTTTGCCGCCAGCATGGATTAATAGCGCATAAGAAGCGATTAGTAAGACTTCGAAAAAGACGAATAAGTTAAATATATCGCCTGTTAAGAAAGCGCCGTTAATGCCCATAATTTGGAACATAAACAGTGGGTGGAAATACGCGCCACCTTTGTCTTGTCCTGCGACAGCATATAGCATCACACAGAAGGCTAAAAAAGCCGTTAATAATACAAGAAGGCTAGAAATCTTGTCCGCAACCAGCGCTATACCAAAAGGCGCTTGCCAGCCGCCTAACGCATAAAGCTGAACACCTTCGGTATTTATTTGATACAGCAAAGCGGCTGATGAAATCAGTAAAAACAAGGTGCCGACAATCGATGTGATACGTTGCGAATTGATATCACGAGATATTGGCGGCAACAACATGATGGCGCCAAATAGCAAAGGAATCAGAATCGGAAAAATGCTCAAGTGCTGCATTTATTGGCTCCCTCCTGATTTCTTCGAGGCGTCGCCCGGTTGCGCAGGCAAGGTGCCATCAACATGATCATTACCCAAATCAGCGCGAGCACGCATCGCTAAAATAACCGCAAAGGCTGTCATCGCAAAACCGATAACAATGGCGGTTAATACCAAAGCCTGAGGAAGCGGGTCGCTGTATTGCTCGGACTCACCCAGAACGGCTGCTGCATTAAGTTTGAGTCTGCCGCTGGCGAACAAGAACAAGTTCACAGCGTAAGACAGTAGAGTTAAGCCGATAACCACGGAAAAAGTGCGGCCTCGTAAGGCAAGAAAGATTCCGCAGGCTGTTAATAAGCCAACGCAAAATGCGTATAAACCTTCCATTAATCATGCTCCTTTTGAATAGGACGCTCACTGGTGGTCAATTGACCTAGATTGGCAAGAATCAACATAGTGGCGCCAACCACAGTAAGAAAAACACCAAGATCAAAAACCATGGCACTGGCCAATTCGAATTTGCCGATCACTGGTAAGTAGAAGTAATCAAACCAAGATGACAAGAAAGTATGACCAAAGACCCAACTACCCAAACCACTTAGAGTTGCGATACCAATGCCTGAACCAATCATGATTTGATAATCCAGCTTGAGACGAGTCTTAATCCAGTCAACACCGTGTGCCACATACTGTTGAATAATGGCAACCGATGTAATTAAGCCAGCTATAAAACCACCGCCAGGCATGTTGTGTCCGCGTAAGAAAATATACGCAGAAACTAACAGTGCTAATGGCAAAAGACTCTGGGAAATCACGGCCAAAAGAATAGGGTAGCGGTCTTCCGACCAAGCCAATCCGTTATCGTCGCTGGATGGCATATAAAGACGCATTTTAGCGATCAGCTTATAAATCCCTAATGCCGCAATACCTAACACGGTGATTTCACCTAGTGTATCGAAGCCACGGAAATCCACCAAAATCACGTTTACAATATTGGTTCCGCCGCCACCTGTTTTACTGTTCTCGGTAAAAAATGTCGAAATCGTATCGAGAGGGCGAGTCATCAAGGCATAAGAAATAGTACCAATAACTCCACCAATTAATGACGCGAGACTTAAGTCGCGAACCACTCGGCGAGGAGAAGATTCTTTCGGCGTATTTTGTGGCAAAAAGAACAGTGCCAAGATCAACAAGATAACCGTCACAACTTCAACCGAAAGCTGAGTAAGTGCCAAATCAGGTGCTGAAAACTGAGCGAATGCCAACGAAACAATCAAACCTACAACAGACAGGGTGAGCAAAGCGATAACCCGTCTTCTGTGCCATACCACGGTAGCCAAAGCGGAAACGCATAGCAGCACAGCGCAAGTGATAGACAATGCATCAAGAGGAATCTCAGGGCGTTGTCCCGCGGTTGTATTTAGCTTCATCAAGGTAGACGCCGTCATCACAATAGCGAAAGCCAAAACAAAGAAAGTATAGCGCTGCAGCGAGCCATTTTCCGTGAAGGCAATAATACGGCTGGCCTTGTTCGTCAGGTATTGGATAACCCCTTCAAACACCAACTTAGGGTCACTGGTTGGGAACTGTGCTTGAAACTTAAACATATGGTGGCGGTTATGGTACATGTACAAGCCACCTAGCAAAGCAATCACACTCATTAGTAATGGGAAATTGAAACCATGCCAAATTGCAAGGCTGTATGTTGGTGCTGGACCATTTAGTGTTGCTTCCGCCGCTGCAAATAATAGATCGCCCACGACTAAACTTGGAAAAATCCCAACAACTAGACAAAGCCCAACCAAAATTTCTACTGGTACACGCATGTAGCGCGGTGGCTCATGAGGTGTTTTAGGTAAGTTAATTGGCTCACCATTAAAAAACACATCGTGAATAAAGCGCATCGAATATGCAACAGCGAATACACCACCTAAGGTCGCCAGTACCGGAATAAACCAAGACAAGGATCCAAGTGATGCCTGATGCAATGTTTCAGTGAAGAACATCTCTTTCGACAAGAAACCATTCATCAATGGCACACCTGCCATAGAAGCCGACGCAACCATAGCCAAAGTCGCCGTGTAAGGCATGTATTTCCAGAGACCATTTAACTGACGCATATCGCGTGAGCCAGATTCATGATCAATAATCCCCGCTGCCATAAACAAGGAGGCTTTGAAAATAGCGTGGTTGATTATATGGAAGATAGCGGCCACAGCAGCAAGGTCTGTCCCCATGCCGAGCAACAAGGTAATCAAACCCAAATGACTGATGGTCGAGTTCGCCAACAGCCCTTTTAAATCATGCTGGAATATCGCGATGTAAGCACCCACAAGGAAGGTCGCTAAACCTGTCAGACTTACTATCATGAACCAAAGATCAGTATCCGCAAGCGCTGGGTAAAAACGCGCCATCAAAAAAATACCGGCTTTTACCATGGTTGCAGAATGTAGATAGGCACTCACTGGTGTTGGTGCTGCCATGGCATTAGGTAGCCAAAAATGGAATGGAAACTGAGCCGATTTTGTAAAAGCGCCAAGTAAAACCAAAACCACAATAATCGGGTAATTTGCACTGGCTTTGATCAATTCGCCACTGTCTAAAACATCTTGTAGGCTAAAACTACCAACCGTGTTACCTAGAATCAACAAACCGGCTAACAAGGCTAAACCGCCAGCGCCTGTGACGGTTAGCGCCATTCTTGCACCTTTTCTGGCTTCTGTTTTATGCCCCCAGAAGCTGATCAACAAAAAGGAGCTAATACTGGTTAATTCCCAGAAAAACCAGAGCTGAATCAAGTTATCAGATAGCACCACGCCAAGCATGGCAAACATGAATAGGATTAGGTATGAATAAAACTTACCAATGGAATCTTTCGCTGATAAATAATAGCGAGCATACAGAATAACAAGTAAACCAATACCCAGAATCAAAATAGAGAACAGCAACGCCAAACCATCTAAACGAAAGGCAAGTTCTAACCCAATAGCAGGAATCCACGGTAGTGCTGCTTGAAAGCGTTCACCTTGGAAAATATCGCCAGCATGTGTAAGGACTAAAAAGAGAGTTAAAGCAGGTAATGCGGCTGTCATAAACGCACAAGCGGTGCGACTAAAGCGAGCGGTAATAAGCGGGATTAACGTACCTAATAAAGGAAGAAAAGGTAGCCAGATAAGTGAACTCAAAGGCAAAACTCCTTTCTAGTGAGCGGTAATATAATATGAATGTGCTGTGCGAGCATGGTTGTTATCCTAACAATCGTTCTCTAAGTGTGGTTCTTCAACATTGTTTACTCTACAAACTGACAGAGTAGCTACCCTGTAAGCATAGCCTTTTATCAATCTAATCAATAGGCTAAAACTGTTTTTACAGCAAGAAATAGTATCGATTCGTTTTCATAAAGCCGAACAATAAGAACCCTTAACTTAAAAAAAGTTCCTTTAAAACAGGTTTTGTTGATTAAGTAAGTTTAGTCGACAGTTGCTTAGATTAACTGAAGGATAGAGAGCCCATTAATGAAAAATCACTTCTTCTGGGCTCTGTATGATAGGTTCAGACAGTATTATAGATGCTTTACTTCTTCCATTAGACCTTCTATATGTACGACGACCTGTAGGCTGGCAACTTCCATTTTATCTAGTTGAACTAGCATTTCTTTCGTATTTCCAGTTTGTGCTGCTTTTAGTGCTGCACGGCCTGATTCATGCACTGCTCTGTGTGGCGTTTCAATTGCTTTAAAGCTCGGTGACTGTTGGAAGTGTCGACTGCCGTAACCTTCGAAATACCATTTACCCAATCTGCATTCGGTATGCAGGTTGACCTCTTCATCGAATTTCTTTTTATCGATACGGTTATAAACGTCATTTTTCCAGACCGCATGATCTAATTTTACTGTATTTAAAAAAGAGTGTGTGGCAGCAATGCTAATCACTCCCTGCATGTGATTTGAACGTGAAATAACATCATCAACCACTTTATCAATCTGAACCGACGATGAAGAGATGTCCATTGCACTGATTTGGTTTTGGTTCACCATGTTCTTGATCTGTTCGGTTTGAACGATAACCTGTTTGACTAATGTTTCTACCTGCTCGCTTGCGCTATGCGTTTTTCCAGCCAAATTTCTAACTTCATCTGCAACTACAGCAAAGCCACGACCAGCAGATCCTGCTCTGGCGGCTTCGATAGCAGCATTGAGTGCTAATAAGTTGGTCTGAGCAGAAATCTCTTGGATACTTGAAACCAGCTGACTAATGCCATTGGCTGTTTTATCGAGTACGTTGGCCGCCCCCATGCTGTCGCTGGCTTGTTCATTGATTAGACTCGCGCGTTCGCTTAAGCGATTTAATGCGACTCTCGTTTCATCGAATACATTGTCTAATTCAGACAAGGCAACACGTTCTTCAATTAAATTCTGAGCGCTATCCGCCAATCCAAAGCGAATAGAATTAAGCATTTCTCCTCCGCGCAGCTGATAGCGAATTAACTCTACATTATCTCCTGAATGACTTTTAAATTGTTGCAACTCTGCTTTCACCGAGTCCAGCTCAGCTTTGAGCGTTTCTAAGCTTAGCTGGTGGGACGCTCGTTCTACTTCGAGTTGTTGTGTGAGAGTTTTCGTTTGTTGTTTTAATTCAGAATTGAAAAACATAAAAGAGGTCCGATCCAGACTTAGGTATAAAGCTATAAAGTTGAATCGACAGTGTATCGAATTAGTAATCTGTGATTAGTGAGAATTATCAATAAAAGGCTGGAAGTTTGTTGGAAAATTGTAACATTGCGTTATTTTATATGTGGTTAGATTCAAAAAAGTGTGCCACCTAGACCGATGAGGAGGCACACTTTTAGCTTAAACTAATGAATAGGATATTGTTACTGGAAGAAGCTCCAAACAATACTATGTTCAGAACCAAGGCTCCAAAGTAATACCACTGCTGCCAATAAAGCCTCCAATACTAAAACCCCAATACCAAGAGTGGTGCTGGAGAGAATAAAGCCTTGTTTATGACTAATGCCCAAGAAACTAGGAGTGCCTCGGTACAATAGATAACCTGTATACGCAACACCAGCAACACAAGCGAGTAGACATAACCAAATAATCGGATAAATGGCAAAAATACCGCTTAAAAACATGGGTGTAGCAATATAACCTGCAAAGACAATACACTCTTGACGAGGAGGGCGATTCGGGAAGTTTCGCGCCATCCAGTGAATTAGACTACCGACCATCGCCACAGCGACAAGAATTAGAGCGTAAAACAACACGCCTAAACCAAGGCCATCCATTAAAGACACCTTGATGGCTTCATCTCCTCCGAACGTCCAACCAAATTGCGTCGTGCCAATAAAAGTACTGACAACGGGAATAGCTGCCATCCAAAGAACATGATGTAAGTACAGATGACTTACCGACTCATGTTCCTTATTTATTTCGCGCCATTCCTTATCTGGATGATGAATAAGACCCCAAACATGATTGATCATGGATTCCCCCTTGTCTCACAGAGTGAGCATAATGGATTTGGAAAAAGTCCTGATACAGCCACGCCCAAACAAAAGTGGCTTGTAACAGTATAGATGGATACGTAGAAATAGACCGAAAAGATGATAACGTTTTTTTATAAGTACTCAGTTGCTCAGACTATTTAGGAGCAAGCAGAGTGAGTGAGAAGGCGTAGTGCAGTGAGATGATAGTTAAATAAAAAACCAACAAGTTAAATATGCTCTATCTATCTTGTTGGTTTTAAATGACTTCTATTGGCAGTTATAGTCTTGTTTCATCTCAACACTGTAAGGTTTGTCGACTGGATCATTAAAATTGGCTCTGGCGATGGTTTCTTTGGCTAAGAACTCAAACATTTTCCATTTTGAACAAGTAGGGTGAACCACAGTATTGCTAGAATCTAAAATTAACTTGTTTTTCTTATCCGTCAACTTGTACTGAAAGGTATAAACCTTCGTTGGTGTTTCTACCTTATCGTAACCGCTAACAATGGGCTCCATAAATTGACGATAACGCGTGACACAGGTACGAGCGTCTGTGCTTGGGTTTCTATGGCAAACGGTATAAGGAATATTTCGCTCGTTATTAAACACAGGAACCTTCTTCGTTTCTGTGGTTTCTTCAGACGTAAAGTTAACCGATAGGTGATAGTCAGGATTGTTTTGAGAATCCGAGACATTAGTAAAACCGCGCTCTTTCAATGCATTGATAATATCGGGGATGTATCGCTTATTCGTCAGATCATCGCCTTCTTTGCTTGGAACCACGGCAATCGTAGCGGATTTATCAATATCTACATTCGAGTCAACATTACTGACATTTTGTCCTGCCAACTTTACATTGGATGAACAGCCCGAGAGAAGAGCCGAAAACAGCACAAAAAAAATGAAAAGTCTCATAGTCGCGTTCTCCATTGCGTATCAAAAACAATTTTCCGACCAACATCAAAACACAGATAACACACAAAACCGAGATAAGCGTCGCACCTTCCACGTGTTTTTCAAAAACCTTACTCTAACGTAGCACTTAAATGATAGAGTTTAAGGAGGTTTGTAAGGCATATGACTTGCTAGACTTAATATTTAACATAGAGGTATAAATTTCAGGCAATAAAAAAACCACCCGAAGGTGGTTTTAAATTCGATGCTTCATACGTGCATCCAGTTCCTTTTAAAAAGTGCAAACCCTTCTAAAAACAACCGTTTAATTGGTGGAGGCGGGGGGGGTCGAACCCCCGTCCGTCAGTCCTCTGCCATCGGCTCTACATGCATAGTCACTTCTATTATTTGACCACGAACCGCCCGAAGGACAGGGTGTTAATGGCGAGCCTACTTAGTCTTAGAACCTTATCCCTAGGCGGGGCATCAGTTAGCATCTTGTAATTTATGATACTGCAGAATCTCTGGCTACAAGCAACCTGAGGGCAGCACACTAGCAGCGGTTTAGGCTGCTAAAGCGTAGTTTTCGTCGTTTGCGACTATAAAATTGATGCGGGGGATTAACGAGATCACGCATCACTCTCGACATGCACCTTTGGGTTTGTAACCGACGTCGAAACCATGTCGCCCCCAAAAAGTAACGTTAGTCTAGCGCAAACAATCTGCTTACGCTAGAGATAACGCTGAAATGCTTAATTCAACCTAATTTTGAATGGCGTCTATTAAGCATTGTGTTTCATTAGTCGTTCTTTGTCTCTTGACCAATCACGATCACGCTCGGTATCACGTTTATCGTGTTCTTTTTTGCCTGTTACCAAGGCGACTTCGCATTTGATTTTGTTGCCTTTCCAGTACAGCGCCATGGCCGCACAAGTTTTGCCTTTTTGCTCGGTGACTTGGATGATGCGCTCAAGCTCTTTGCGGTTTAAAAGCAATTTGCGTTGGCGCATCGGTTCACAAACGACATGCGTTGAGGCACTAAGCAGTGGCGTAATACGCGCACCGACGAGCCACGCTTCGTTTTGGTGGATGATGACGAATGCGTCTACTAATTGGGCTTTGCCTTCGCGCAGGCTTTTTACTTCCCAACCAGACAAAACCAAACCGGCTTCGAACTTCTGGTCGACAAAGTAGTCGTATTTTGCACGTTTGTTAAGCGCGATGGTGCCCGTGCTGGTGGATTTTTTCTTTACTTTACTCATAGTTACAAATTATACGGTCGATAGTGGCAAAAACCTATGCTTTTCTTGAGGTATGCGCCTGAATGTTGGAAAATTCGCACTTGTTAATTAATTTGTCAGGTTAGGTAGCGAGGATGTGTTGGCCACGTTTACGTTTTATTCCTATCCTTAAACACATCTTGTGTATTTAGAGCCTAAATTTATGCCGGAAAGTCGATGTTTACAAGGTATCTGGTCAAGTCCGTGGATATTTATTTTTGCGGCCAGTGGATCTGCAGTGGGATTAGGGAATATTTGGAAGTTTCCTTATGTGCTCGGGCAAAACGGTGGCGGTGCATTTTTGTTGGTGTATTGCTTCTGTTTGTTACTCGTTGGTTTGCCTGTGTTAATGGCAGAAGTTGCTTTGGGTCGTACGGTTCGTTCTAATCCAATTGATACAGTAAACGATTTAAGTGAGCGTCGTATTGTTCATCCAGCTTGGGTGTTTGTGCCTTGGTTGGCTGGTATAACAGGTTTTTTAATTCTGACTTTTTATAGTGTGATTGCGGGTTGGTCTCTTGCCTATTTAGATCGTGCAGTGTCTGGCGACTTTAAAGACATCACGCAAGTTGGCGCGGCCAGCATGTTTGATAATTTGTTAGCCACACCGACAGAAATGTTGTTATGGCATTCTGTATTTATGGGATTGGTGGTGTTAACCGTCGGACAGTCGGTGACGCGTGGTTTGTCTGCTGTAGTACGGATTTTGTTACCGGTTTTGGTAGTGACGTTACTGTTGTTAGCATTTTATTCCATGACTATTGGTAATATGAATGAAGCGCTGAACTTTATGTTTCGTTGGTCTTGGCAGGATATTACCTTTGAGGTTGTCTTATCTGCAGTTGGACTTGCTTTGTTCAGTTTGAGTGTCGGAATGGGTGCAATGTTTGCTTATGGCGCTTATATGAGTAAGCGTATGTCTATTGCCCGAGCTTGTAGCATAGTCGTCGGTGTGGATCTGCTAGTGGCTATTTTGGCAGGTTTGGTTATTTTTCCATTGGTGTTCTCGTTTAATATTGATGTCGAAGCTGGGCCAAGTTTGACCTTTGTGTCTTTGCCTATCATTTTTGGTAGTTTACCAGGCGGTCAGTTTTTTGCAGGAGTGTTCTTTTTATTACTTGTGGTTGCTGCTCTTACGTCAGCCATATCCATGTTAGAATTGTTCGTTGCTTGGCTGCATGAAAAATTTTATATCGCCCGCTTGAAAGCTGCGCTACTGATGGGGATTGCCGTTTGGTTTGTTGGTATTGCGGTACTGTTGTCTTTTAATCATTGGGACAGCAAAATTGTCTTTGGGCTAAATTTCTTTGAATTGTTGGATGAATTTACGTCTTTGATTCTTTTACCAGTGGGAGCTATTTTGTTGTCTGTTTTGGTGGCTTGGTTTATTCCACATTCTATGTTGCAAAATGAGATGATCACAAAACAAGCAAATCATTTTCAATGGTGGTATAAGACATTGAAATACATAAGTATTCCAGCAATGATTGTGATTACTCTTGCTGGCTGGATAGGAGTGTAGTTTGAGTCATATAGAACGCTTCGCACATGTTAATTACAGTTGCGAGCAAATGTTTGCCTTGGTAAACGACATCGATGGTTATCCTGAGTTTTTACCTGGGTGTTTGAGTTCTACATTAATTTCAAAAACGCCAACGGAAATCGTTGCGTCTTTGGATGTAGGTAAGGGACCAGTTAGGCAATCTTTTACCACGAGGAACTTTCTGGAAGATTTTAGTCGAATAGAGATGACCTTGGTAAAAGGGCCGTTTAAGAGTTTGCATGGCGTATGGACTTTCACGGAGTTGTCTCCGACGAGTTGTAAAATCATGCTGAGTATTGAGTTTGAATTAAGCGGTATGCTGAAATTTGCCTTTGGCGGCGTGTTTAGCCAAATTGCCAATACGATGGTGGATTCTTTTAGCAAGCGTGCAAAAGTGGTATACGGTGAATAGTATGAGAGTTGAAGTAGCTTATGCTTTGCCTGAGAAGCAAAAAATTATTGCTCTAGAGGTTGAAGATGGTTGTACCGTGCGTGATGCTGTGCGCCGTTCGAATATCCAAGTTTTCTTTCCTGATGTGGATGTGGAGACCGTAAAAGTGGGTATCTTCGGTAAAGCCGTGCGAAATGCAGAAGAGCAAGAGTTAAAAGAAGGCGAGCGAGTTGAGTTATATCGTGAGCTGAAGGTTGACCCAAAACAAGCTAGGGCCAACCGTGCAGCAAAAACAACTAAAGATTAGTTGTTTTTGATTTGTGTTAAAACGCCGTCGCTAAAAATTAGCACTAGGTCGTTTGCATCACTTTTCTTGGTGTCTGGTGTTGCGTATAGAACTGTATATAGGTAATGCCATTCGTCTGGCTTGAAAGTGTCTCTTAGCATGGGGTTACCCAGTAGATAAGTGACCTGAGATTCAGACATGCCAATTTGTAACTGTGATAGTTGTTCCTTCGTTACAAGGTTTCCTTGTGTTACTGGAACCTTGTAAGGTGGTGGAAATAAACTGCATGCGCTAAGTGAAAGTGCTGCGCATAATATTAAAACTGATTTTTTCATTTGTATTATCCTTACTCCGGTGTGCTAATGATAAAGTAATTATCAACAAGATCGAATAGAGAATGACTCATGACTAGCGAAAATCAAGAGCTAAAGAAAGCGGGACTCAAGGTAACTCTACCACGAGTGAAAATTTTACAAATTCTTGAAGGCGCGGGTGACCGCCATATGAGTGCTGATGATGTCTATCGCACTCTACTTGATCAAGGTGAAGATGTTGGTTTGGCGACAGTTTACCGTGTGCTAACTCAGTTTGAAACTGCGGGTTTGGTGCAGCGTCACCATTTCGAAGCAGGAACTGCTGTTTTTGAGCTGGCGAAGGGTGATCATCACGACCATATGATTTGTCTAGAAACGGGCAAAGTCATTGAATTCGTTGATCCAATTATTGAGAAACGTCAACGTGAAATCGCAGAAGAGCATGGCTTTGATATTGAAGACCACAGCTTGATTATTTACGTGCGTCCAAAGAAGAAATAAACGTTCGTTTACCTAAGGGTAATGCATGAGAAGGGCCTAAATGGCAGAGTTTAGGCCCTTTTTTGTTTTAGCTTCAATTTTATCTTAATGAAATGCTACTGCAGTTGAACATTGCCAAGCATTTCGCGAGCGTGAGCTAAGGTTTGTTCGGTAAGTTCTAATCCACCTAATAAACGTGCGATCTCTTGTGTGCGGTCTTGATCCTTGAGTAGCTCGACCTGAGAGGAAGTTGCTTCATCTTCAACCAGTTTACTGACACGTAGATGCTGATTGCCTTGCGCTGCCACTTGCGCCAAGTGAGTCACACAAAAGACTTGTCCGCGTTTGCCTACAGAGCGCAGCATGCGGCCAACGACTTCAGCAATACCACCGCTGATGCCCACATCTACTTCATCAAATACCAATGTTGGGATAATGGAGGTGTGTGCGGTAACCACTTGAATGCCCAAACTAATACGTGACAACTCACCACCTGAGGCAACTTTGCGTAATGGTTGAGCAGGTTGGCCTGGGTTGGATGCGATCATATATTCGATGTCTTCAAAACCATTTGCCGAGACTTGGTTTAGTGGTTGGCATTGAATAAAAAAACGCGCATATGGCATACCCAATCCATGTATTTGCTCTTCAACTTTTTGCGCTAGTTCGTCTTTTGCGATAATGCGTTTTTCGGTCAATGTGGTGGCAAGGGCAGTGAGCTTTTCGTAGGCTAGCTCTTCTTTTTCTTTTAATGACTCTAGGCTTTCTTCGCTGCCTTGTAAGCTATCCAGTTCTGCTTCCACACTTTCTCGTAAGGATAAAAGTCCTTCTGGTAAGGTTCTGTGTTTGCGAGCGGTATCGTAAATATCAGATAAGCGACGTTCTATATCGATAAGGCGTTCGGGGTTTTGCTCCAAAGTATCTTGGTAGTGATGCAAACTATCTGCCGCTTCTTGTGCCTGAATTAGGGCTACGTTCATCATTTCTAACGCATTTTCTAATTCTTTTGTGGCTGGACGAATTTGGCTGGCGCTATTAATTGCTTGATGCAACAAAGAGCAAATATTGCCCTCGTCGCTGTCTATCAAAATACCGCTGGCTTGATAGGCTTTAAATTGTGAATCGGCAATGTTCGACAAAAACGCTTGCTCGTTCTCTAATTCTTCGATTTCGCCTTCTTTTAGATCAAGCTGCTGCAGCTCTTGTGCTTGATAAGACAATAGTTGGATTTTGGCATCTTGTTCTGATGAGCGATTCTGCTGAGCAGACAATTCTTCTTTTAGTTGTCGCCATGTTGCGTATTGCTGACTGACTTTTTTACTTAGCTCAGTGAGTCGGCCATATTCATCAACTTGTTGTCTTTGGGCATTCTTTTTGAGTAATGACTGATGCTCGTGTTGGCCATGGATATCAACTAATTGGCTACCAACGTCCTTTAGATCGCTTAGCGTGCAAGGGCGACCATTTATGTAAGCCTTAGAACGACCTTCTTTGCTGATAACACGGCGTAATATACAATGTTGATCGTGTTCTAGATCTCTTTCTTCTAGCCATTTATGTACGTGTGGATAGTTTTGTATATCAAAGCTTGCGCTGATATCTGCTCTTTTTTGCCCATGTCTTACGACAGCAGCATCGGTACGATCACCTAAACAAAGTGACAAGGCATCCACCATGATGGATTTACCTGCCCCTGTTTCACCTGAAATCACGGTCATACCTTTCTTGAACTCCAATTCTAGGGATTCAACAATGGCGAAGTTGGAAATAGCGATGCTGGTCAGCATAGAGGGCTCCAAAGAGAGAATATATTTATATGGTTATTTATACAGTACTTGGTTGTTTTTTGACAAGTCTTGATCGCAAATTTAATTCCCATGAAATTAATACGGCTTTAGTGTTGAAAGGTTAAAAGCTGACCCCATATACCCTGCACATAGGAAGCATTGTTTCTGTTATTTGGAGTTGAAAATGAGTGAGCAGCAAAAAAATCCTAATCTAGACGCGGAGCATGATTTGAAAAGCGAAACGCAAAACGAAACAGTAGAAGAACTTTTAGAGCCTGAAGTAGAGACTTTAGAAGAAGTTACTGAAAATGATGAGCTTGCAAAAGCATTAGAAGAAGTCGCTCAGTATAAAGAAGCGGCACTTCGCGCTCATGCGGATGCACAAAACGTACGTCGTCGTGCAGAACAAGATGTCGAGAAAGCGCACAAGTTTGGTTTAGAAAAGTTTGCTAAATCGATTGTGAACGTGGCGGATAATCTAGAGCGTGCTTTAGCTTCTGCACCAGATACAGGTGAATCTGACCCTGTTCGTGAAGGTGTAGAGCTAACGTTAAAAGATTTGCTTGAGACTTTGGCTCGTTTTGAAGTGAAAGTGGTTGATCCACATGGTGAACCGTTCAACCCTGAGTTGCATCAAGCTATCACTATGGTGCCAAACCCTGAGTTAGAAGCGAACACCGTTATGGATGTAGTGCAGAAGGGTTACACGATTAATGGCCGCTTATTACGTCCTGCAATGGTAGTGGTTTCAAGCGCAGCCTAAAAAAATACTGTCATTTTTTTGACACTGGACGCTTGAAATACTTTTAAGCGTACCCAAATACAGAATTATCATCGTCATAAACGAATTTATTGGAGATACAAACCATGGGTAGAATCATTGGTATTGACTTAGGTACAACAAACTCTTGTGTTGCCGTCTTGGATGGCGAAAAGGCTCGCGTTATTGAAAACGCTGAAGGCGATCGCACCACACCTTCTATTGTTGCCTTCACCGAAGACGGCGAAGTCTTGGTAGGTCAATCTGCAAAACGTCAAGCGGTAACAAACCCAACAAATACTTTGTATGCGGTTAAGCGTTTGATCGGCCGCAAATTTAAAGATGACGTGGTTCAAAAAGACATCTCTATGGTGCCTTACAAAATTATTGCTGCAGATAACGGCGATGCGTGGGTAGAAGTAAAAGGCGATAAGAAAGCGCCACCACAAATCTCTGCTGAAGTTCTTAAGAAAATGAAGAAAACAGCAGAAGACTACCTAGGCGAGAAAGTAACAGAAGCGGTTATCACTGTTCCTGCTTACTTCAACGACTCTCAGCGTCAAGCAACAAAAGACGCTGGTAAAATCGCTGGTCTAGAAGTAAAACGTATTATTAACGAGCCAACAGCGGCTGCCTTGGCTTACGGCCTAGACAAGAGCTCTGGTGACTCTACTATCGCGGTTTATGACCTTGGTGGTGGTACATTCGATATCTCTATCATCGAAATCGCTGACGTAGATGGCGAGAAACAATTCGAAGTATTGTCTACAAATGGTGATACTTTCCTAGGTGGTGAAGATTTCGATATGCGTGTTATCGAATACTTGGCAGCTGAATTCAAAAAACAGTCTGGTATCGATCTACACAACGATCCATTAGCTCTACAACGTTTGAAAGAAGCGGGTGAGAAAGCGAAAGTTGAGTTGTCTTCTTCTTCTCAAACAGAAGTTAACTTGCCTTACATCACTGCAGATGCAACTGGCCCTAAACACTTGAACGTGAAATTGACTCGTTCTAAGTTGGAGTCTTTGGTTGAAGAGTTAGTATTGAAATCTCTTGAGCCTTGCCGTCAAGCATTGAAAGATGCTGATTTGACTGCTTCTGATATTGATGAAGTTATCTTGGTTGGTGGTCAGACTCGTATGCCACTAGTGCAAGCGAAAGTAACTGAGTTCTTCGGTAAAGAGCCACGTAAAGACGTGAACCCAGATGAAGCGGTTGCAATCGGTGCGTCTATCCAAGGTGCGGTACTTTCTGGTGATGTGAAAGACGTTCTTCTTCTAGACGTTACTCCACTGTCTCTAGGTATCGAGACAATGGGTGGTGTTATGACAGCATTGATCGAGAAAAACACGACGATTCCTACTAAGAAATCTCAGACTTTCTCTACAGCAGAAGACAATCAAAATGCGGTAACTATCCACGCATTGCAGGGTGAGCGTAAACAAGCGTCTCAGAACAAATCTCTAGGTCGTTTCGACTTGGCTGATATTCCACCTGCTCCACGTGGTGTGCCACAAATCGAAGTAAGCTTCGATATAGATGCCAACGGTATCTTGAGTGTTTCTGCGAAAGATAAAGCGACTGGTAAAGAGCAGTCTATCGTTATCAAATCTTCTTCTGGTTTGAGCGATGAAGAAGTTGAAAAAATGGTGCAAGACGCTGAAGCGAATGCTGAAGAAGACCGTAAGTTCGAAGAGCTTGTACAAGTTCGTAACACAGCTGATGGCATGATTCACGCAACTCGTAAAACTCTGGTTGATGCTGGCGATAAAGCAACGGCTGAAGAGAAAGAGGCGATTGAAACAGCGATCACGGAGCTTGAAGAAGCTCTAACATCTAACGACAAAGAGAAGATCGAAGAGAAAACTAATGCGTTGACTCAAGCATCTGGTACTTTGGCTCAGAAGATGTATGCAGAAGCTGAAGCTGGTGCACAACCAGCTGAAGGCGAGCAAGCTAAGTCTCAGGATGATGCTGTTGATGCAGAATTCGAGGAAGTGAAAGAAGATAAAAAATAAGCGCTAAGCACTTATTTGCCCATTAATAATGGGGTTGTTTATAGCGAGCACGGTTTTAGACCGTGCTTTGCTATTTGCAAAATATGAGATTGACGATTTTTAAAATTCAGTTTTTTTAGATTTAGACTTTTTAATTCAGACTTTTCAATTCAGGAATGCTTGCGATGAGCAAAAGAGACTATTACGACGTTCTTGGGGTGGCCAAAGACGCGGATAAGAAAGACATTAAAAAAGCTTATCGTTCTTTGGCGAATAAGTACCACCCAGATAAGAACCCAGACAACCCAGAAGCACTAGATAAGTTCAAAGAGCTGGCTGAAGCTTATGAAATACTGTCTTCTGATGACAAACGCGCAGCCTACGATCGATTTGGTCATGACGGCGTAAATGGTCAGGCTGGTGGCTATGGCGGCGGCGCTGGAGCGGGTGGTTTTAGTGATATTTTTGGTGATGTATTCGGTGATATTTTTGGCGGCGGTGGTGGCGGTCAAAGCCGAACTCGTCGCGGTTCCGATTTACGTTACACCTTAGAGCTTGATCTTGAACAAGCGGTTTGGGGATGTGAAGAAAAAATCCGCATACCAACTTTGGTGAACTGTAATACCTGTGATGGTTCTGGTGCTAAAAAAGGTTCAACGCCTAAGACATGTGGAACATGTGGTGGTGCAGGCCAAGTACGTATGTCACAAGGTTTCTTCTCTGTTCAACAGGCTTGTCCAGAATGTCATGGTGCTGGTCAAGTGATCAGTGATCCTTGTAGAGATTGTCATGGCCAAGGCCGTGTACAAGAATACAAAACTCTTAATGTAAAAATTCCTGCAGGCGTAGACACAGGCGATCGTATTCGTTTGTCTGGTGAAGGCGAAGCAGGAACTCATGGCGGTCCTGCAGGTGATTTGTTTGTTCAAGTCTCTGTTAAACCGCATAGCATTTTTGAGCGTGATGGTGCGAACCTATATTGCGAAGTGCCAATTAGCTTTACAACAGCGGCATTAGGTGGCGAAATTGATGTACCGACGCTAGATGGTCGTGTGCGTTTGAAAGTGACTGCTGAATGTCAGTCTGGCAAGTTGTTCCGCTTGCGTAATAAAGGCGTGAAACCTGTTCGTGGTGGTCCAGTTGGCGATTTGATTTGTAAGGTCGTTGTTGAGACGCCAGTAAATCTTACGTCCCGTCAAAAAGAGCTATTCACGGAATTGGCTGAAAGTATGGGTGAAGGAACAGATCATTCACCTAAGCAGAAAAGCTGGTTTGATGGTGTGAAGCGTTTCTTTGATGATATTAAGAAATAAAACTTTATTACCTCGGCAATATAAAAGAGAAGGGCGCCTATTTGGCGCCTTTCTCTTTTAGTAGGTAGTCAATATGGTTGCGTAATAAGCTTGCTGCATTGGTGAAGCTTTTATTATTTGGAATAATAAAGTCCGCTTTGTTGCGAATGTCGATGGTTTTAAGTGATGCTTGGCGTACATGGCGCATATAGCGGCTGGTAACCTCATTGACGTCGCGTCCACGTTCTGCAATGTCACGCTTTAAGCGTCGTACTACGGCGATATCCATATCTGTATCGACGTACAGAAGGTAATCAACAGCATCTCGTATCCCGGCGTCTTGGAACATCATATGACCTTCCACTAGAACAACATGTGTTGGATCTAGATTGCGATAACCTATACGTCTGTGTTGTGAGTGATCGTAAACCGGAATTTCATTTGGTTGCTGACGGTTCTTACAGTTATGAATAGCCAGAGTGAGGCTTTCAAGGTCTAACGAGCTTAGGTCGTCAAAGTTGTAAACGTCTGGATCAATACTGCCGCATCCATTGTAAAAACTGTCTTGGCATAGGGTTGTGATTTTGTCACCTTGGCCTTCCGCTAATAAAGAACAAAGTCGGCTTTTTCCGCTGCCGGATACGCCGGTGATGCCAATAACAAGAGCCATGTATTACCTCAGAAAATAAAGTTTTGGTACTCCTTGAGTTTAAGGAGTTTATAATGTTGTATTATATATCAGGTTTGATCATTTTTGCCTGTCAAACTGAAGCATGAAATCTCAAAGGAAGGATTAATGCGTACGAAAGTTGCTCCAATGTTTGCTTCGTTTATTTTTGCTCTTTCTATGGGGACTGCGACATTAGTTAAGGCGGAAGCAAGTGATGTTTCTCGATCATCTAATGTGGCAGAGTTGTTTGGTTTACCATTAAATGATCTGAGAGTATCTCAATTAGAAAATCAGCTTAATAGTATGGGATTGCATAGTTATCCGTCTTATAAAGATGGTGTTATAAGCTACAGCTTAGGGCCTGAAGGTATTTTAGGAGTCACAAACGCGACTATTTATTCCAATGGATCGGGTTATGTTCGTCAGGCGCTGTTATCCGGTGTTGTGGAAAGCAGTGAAAAACGTAAAGCGCTAGGTGAGTTGCTTGCACAAAAATACGGTAAACCTAGTGAAGGTTTTCTTAGTAATGGTATTGGGCGTTCGAAATGGCTGTTTAAAGATGGCACCATGATAGAATTTCATAACACGACTTATGACGTCTCTCTCATGTACGTTGATGAAAGTCCAAAGGTAGCAATTCGATCTGGGCAAATTGATGTTGAAGCCCTGTCTCGTAAAAAGCAATAATCTTATAGTTTGTTTATCGTGTAGTTAATTATCTATGTTTATTCTTGATCTCAATCTTCGTTTTGCCCATTTTCTTCAACCTTATCTTCAGGATATTTCTTTAGCTTTGGTAGCAACCTGTTTGGTGGTTTACGGGGATAAGGTGAATGGTTTTCTTAAAAGCTTGGTGTCTTCTTGGGTGTTTCTTGCTCGAGTGATGGCGTTTATTTTGATGTGTACTTTTGGTTATGGGCTTCTGACATTATGGAGTCAGCCATTAATATATTGGGGAATTACACGAGTTGATTTGGTGTATCGACCGGTCTTAATCCTATTTTGTTTTTGTCTTTTGGGTGTTTTGGCTGAAAGAAAGCGTCATTTGTAAAATAATTCATGAAATTTCCTGTCAGTTTTCGTTGCCAAATTACAACATAATCGCACCATTACTATGGATCAGCCATGTAATTGCGTGATTATGTAGTAAAGTTTCTAGACCTTCTTTGTTATTTCGTTATTTCTATAAAAAAACACGCTAAACACCCGATTTTAAAGGTTTTTTGTAGTCTTATTACAATTTGTTTTTGTCCTAATCTGCCGTTAGACTGCGCCCATATTGATATAACAGAGTCTTTTTTCGGGGGCAGAAAATGACAAGCACTTGGTTACAAGCACTTTCACAAGCAGAATCTATGATTCCTCTTTTAGGTAAACTTGGTCGCGAAAAAGCGGTAAAAGTTCAGTTGGCAGGAAACACCTTAATGGCGGATTCTGTGACTGGTCTGATGGCTGCGTTTGATCAGCATCCTGAATTAGACCTTGTCCAAGTTTATCAAGTGTTGGAGCAAGTGTTAGCAAGTAACACCGCTCATACCGTTGTAGAACTAGAATCTTTGATTGCGGAAGCGGATGTTGAGTCTGTACTAGCTGCTCAGCCAAACGATGGCACAGAAACTCCTGTTGTTTTATATGGATTCGGCCGTATCGGTCGTTTACTTGCACGTCGTATGTGTACGCTTGGCCATACAACTCCAGGCATGGCATTAGCTGCGATTGTTGTGCGTAAAGCATGTGATGATGATCTTTCTAAACGTGCTAGTTTGCTTAAATACGATTCTGTTCATGGTATATACGACGGTTTAGTAAAAGTTGATGAAGAGAATCAAACTCTGATCATCAATGGTTCGCCAGTAAAAGTTATTTATGCTTCTGATCCTGCTGAAGTTGATTACCAAGCCCATGGTATTAATAATGCTTTGCTTGTTGATAACACAGGTCGCTGGCGTGATCATGACGGTTTGAGTGTTCACTTAAATCGTCCAGGTATTGAGCGTGTTGTACTGACTGCACCTGGTAAGGAAATGAAAAACATCGTTTTCGGTGTAAACGATAGCGATGTAACAGACGCAGACCGTATTGTTTCTGCTGCATCTTGTACGACAAACGCGATTACGCCTATCTTGTCTGTACTAGAGGAAACATACGGCATCGAATCTGGTCACGTAGAAACGGTTCATGCTTATACTAATGACCAAAACCTAATCGATAATATCCATAAAGGTGATCGCCGTGGTCGTGCTGCAGGCATGAACATGGTGATGACTGAAACTGGTGCGGCTAAAGCGGTATCAAAAGCGATTCCTTCTCTAGAAGGTAAGTTGAGCGGTAGTGCGATCCGTGTTCCTGTTATCAACGTTTCGATTGCGGTATTAAGTTTGAACTTGAAGTCTGCGACGTCGGTTGAAGCGATTAATCAGTTGTTGAAAGCGGCATCAAATAGCGCTGAATTGACAGGTCAGATCGGCTACAGCGAAGGACGTGATGCGGTAAGCTCTGACTTTATCGGTTCTCAGCAAGCAGGTATTTTGGATTCTTTGTCGACGAAAGTTCGTGGCAATCAAGCAACTTTATATGTTTGGTACGATAACGAGTATGGCTACAGCTGTCAGGTTGTGCGTTTGATGGAGAAGCTTGCACAGGCAAATTTTACTAAGGCTGAATTGCTCGAAGACAAAGCAAAAGCAGCTTAAGATATGACCGGACACATTTAACGTGTGTTATTTAACGGCGGCCTTTGGGTCGCCGTTTTTTTTGCCTCAAATTTACAGACATAATTTCGAGGCAAAAAAAAGCCGGATAAAATCCGGCTTCAACAAAAGTAACTAGCAGTTGCGAATAACATCATCCTGTGGGGAATGGTGATATTCATCTAAAACATGACTGTGGGACAGGTTTTAGAAGTAATACAGTTAGGGCTGTATCAGTAAATATTAGGTCGCTGTTCAACCTAAGAGATTAACTAATTCTATCTTTTTGGATCGGTGTTACAAACGATATAAATTGATTTGTTGGATTAGCTGAATTAATGCAAAATATAGGATGCATTTTTAAATCAATGATTTTGATTTTTTATTAAGTGATATTTTTTTTGTTAAGTATTTGTTTATTAAAAAATTATTTCATATTTATGATGTGTTTTTTGCAGTTTTAGCTTTATTTTCATTGGTTTTTTAATTCAGTGTATGTCTAATTTTGCAGTAGCTGAGATCGTCTTATGGTGGTTTTTTTATGAAGTCTGTTCCTTTAGCTGGGCTGGGTACATTTGCTATCGCGGCTCGTCATTTGAGTTTCACTAAAGCCGCGCAAGAACTGCACCTTACACAGGGGGCCGTGAGCCAGCAAATTCGTCAGTTAGAAGAGCGTTTAAAACTTACTTTGTTTGTTCGTTATCATCGACGTCTAGAGCTGACCGTGGCCGGTGTGCGTTTGGCTGTGCAATTGAATCATAGCTTTACTGAAATTAATGATTTGGTTTTAGAGTTGCAGGAAGAAGAAACGTCTAATATTTTGACGGTTTCTGTTATGCCGTCCTTTGCAACTAAGTGGTTGATTCCTCGTCTGGGGAGTTTGCAAGAAGCCTATCCTGATTTACAGCTACGCATTCAGGCCAATGATAGAGAGGTGAATTTCCAGCGCGACAGAATTGATGTAGCGATAGTGCATAGCCATGTGCATAGCTCAAAAGGGCATATTGTTCCCTTAATGAAAGATAAGATTTTTCCCGTTTGCAGTCCTGCATTTGCAGAGCAGCGAGCTTTGACTGAAGCAAGCCAGTTAGCGCAAGTGCCTTTATTAAATGATGACTCTGAGTGGCGTTTTTCTAGTCCATATGCGGAGTGGGAGAAGTGGCTGTTATTGGCTAATGCAAAAGGCATTAAGCCTTCGCGCGGCATCAGTTTTAATCGTGGTGATCTTGCTGTGCAAGCAGCTGTTGCTGGACAAGGCGTTGCTTTAGGGAGAACGCCTTTGGTGATGGATGATATTCAGCAGGGAAGATTGATGATGCCGTTTTCAGAAACATTAGATGAAGGTCATGCCTATCTATTTGTTTGTCCCGAAATGCAGCGTCAGCGAGAGCCGGTTCAGCAGTTACTCAGTTGGTTAGTCGCGCAATGCTACGAATATTCACCAGAGGATGCTTTGACGACACCCGATGGTCTGATTTCGTTGTAATTAGTTATCTAATAGTAATTTAACTGAAATCGCCAAACACATAATAATCACCATTGGGCGAATAAGCTTCGCACCTTTGGTGATAACGAGGCGTGAGCCAATTTGCGCACCAAACCATTGTCCAATTCCCATTACGATACCCAATGCCCAAATAAGGTGACCGCTAAAGGCAAACATGGCCAAAGAGGCTAGGTTACTGGTCGCGTTGAGTACTTTTGTATGAGCCGTTGCTGAAACGACAGTGAGCCCCATCAAACATAAATAAGCAGTAGAAAAGAAAGCGCCGGTTCCTGGTCCAATCAATCCATCATAAAAACCAATGCTGGTGCCGATAATTATCGCAAACTGTATGTGAGTAAGGGAAAATTTACTGGCAATGTAAGGCTGAACCTTGGGTAAGAAGAAAAAGAAAATGGCTACCGCGATTAAGATAATTGGAACGGCTTTTAGCAGTAGGCTACTGTCTAAATAAGAGACTAATAGTGTGCCGCAGATAGCGCCGATGGCTGTCATCAAAATGGGGAGCCACATATCAGACAGCTTTACTTGTCCTTTTTTTATAAAGTGGTAAGACGCCGATACTGTCCCCGCGCAACCTTGTAACTTATTGGTTGCTAGCGCTTCGGCTGGTGACAGTCCTGCTGCTAATAGAACCGGCACAGTAATTAAGCCACCACCGCCTGCAATGGCATCAATGACGCCTGCAAAAAAAGCGGCAGCAAAGAGTGCAAGATAGATCCAAATAGAGATATCGAAAAAAACAAAGTCCATTGAGTGTTTATTCCTGTAGGGATAGATGTACGATGCTTTTTAGTAGAGCAAAAAAAGCCCACCTAGACAATCGTTTAGGCGGGCTAATGAGTAGTAATAGTAGAGTATTTTATCGAACTAAATTAAATTTTTGTTTGGATGTAGCTTTCGAGAGTGCTTTCTTGATTCGGAGTAAATTCAAGGCCAAGCTTAGTTCTACGCCATAGAATATCTTCTGCTGAATGCGCCCATTCATGCTTGATCAAATAATCCACTTCCACTTGATAAAGCTGATTGCCAAAGTGCTGGCCAAGGTCGCTTTCTGAATTCGCTTTATTTAGTAATGCATGAGTTAGTGTACCGTAGCTATTGGCGAATCGATGGGCAAGGTGTGCACCGATAAAAGGATAATCTTGTTGTAATTTCATCGCAAAACCATCAAGGGACATACCTAAGTCACCGCCAGGTAGTGGTTTGCTGTGAGTCCATTCGCTTCCAAGGTTATCAAAGTAGGGTGTAAGCTTTTTCATCGCAGATAAGGCTAGTTTGCGGTAGGTAGTGATTTTTCCGCCAAAAATACTTAGCAATGGTGCTTGATGATTTTTGTCGTCAAGGTGCAATGTGTAATCGCGAGTGACGGCCGAAGGATCAGACGACTCATCTTCCAATAGAGGTCTTACGCCTGAATAGCTCCAGACAACATCCGCTGGTGTGAGTGTTTTTTTGAAATGATCGTTCGCCACTTTCAATATGTATTGAGTTTCATTTTCTGAAATCGCTACATCGTTTGGATCGCCTTTGTACTCAACATCGGTTGTGCCTAACAGTGTGTAGTGTTCACGGTAAGGAATCGCGAAAACGATACGTTTGTCGGTATTTTGCATGATGAAAGCGTTTGAATGCTGATACAGCTTCGGTACAACAATATGGCTGCCTTTGATCATGCGAATGCCGTAAGGGGCTTTTTGTTCTAGTTTCGTTTCGATAAACGACGATACCCAAGGGCCTGCAGCGTTTACTAAGGCTTTGGCTGTTATCTCATGAGTTTCTTTGGTTATTTGATCCTCTAGGCTGATGTGCCATTGGTTGTCGATACGTTTAGCAGAAGTGCAACGAGTGCGAGCAAAAATAGACGCGCCATTTTGCTGAGCACTAAGCGCATTGGTTACCACTAAGCGAGCATCATCAACCCAGCAGTCTGAGTATTCGAAACCTTGCGTAATATCGTCTTTTAATGGGCTATCTGCACCGTACTTGACGCCTTTTGAGCCTAAAAGTGTCTCGCGCTTACCTAGGTTGTCATAAAGGAATAAGCCAATACGAATTAGCCAAGCTGGACGTAGGTGTGGTCTGTGAGGCATTTGAAAGCGCATCGGCGTCACAAGGTGAGGAGCGACTTTTAACAATACTTCACGTTCTGTTAGGGCTTCTTTTACAAGGCGGAATTCGTAATGCTCAAGATAGCGCAAACCGCCATGAATCAATTTACTACTCGACGATGACGTAGCATGAGCCAAATCTCCCATTTCGCAAAGACCCACATTTAGGCCTCGTCCTGCTGCATCAGCGGCTATTCCTGTGCCGTTAATGCCGCCGCCAACAACAAATAGGTCAAAATGGGAGTGATTCATACTAAGCCTCACGATCAAAAATGCGAATGTTTATGTTCGAAAGTGAACATTTGTGTTCGATATTAAACCTCTAAAGCGATTATGACAATAACGCTTTGTGAAGTTTTGGTGAAGATTTGATCTTTTTTAGGTTTGAAGAAGGGCGAAAATTGAAGTCAGCTGAGTGAATTACCCTGATGGTGCTGGGCCCAAGGGTTACTTGGGCGTGCAGATTTCCAATCGAACTTTGTGCTCTTTCATTAGTTTGATGATGGCCTTTGGTGGCTGCTCATCTGTAAAGAGTCGGTCTACTTGGGTGATGTTGCCTAAACGAACAACGGCATTGCGACCAAATTTAGCGCTGTCAGCAGCGAGAAAAACAGTACGTGAGTTATTGATGATACTTTGCGCTACTCGAACTTCTTGGTAGTCGTAATCCAATAGTGAGCCATCGTTAGGGTCAATACCACTAATACCTATGATGCCAAAGTCAACACGGAATTGATTGATGAAGTCGATAGTGGCTTCACCCATAACGCCGCCGTCCCGTGAGCGAACGGTACCGCCTGCAATAATCACTGTAAAGTCTTCTTTTCCGCTTAAAATCGCAGCAACGTTGAGATTGTTAGTAATAACTTGCAAACCTTGGTGATTCAATAGTTCACGTGCAACGGTTTCGGTTGTAGTGCCAATATTAATAAACAAAGAGGCATTATTTGGAATTTCGGCGGCGATTCGTTTGGCAATTTGCTCTTTCGCAGGTAGTTGCAAAATTTGTCGAGTCGCATAAGCCACGTTGGTAGTACTAGAATCGTAACTCGCACCACCATGATGTCTGCGTATTTGATCTGCCTTTGCCAACTCATTAATATCACGGCGAATGGTCTGCGGTGTGACAGCAAACTGGCTGGCCAATTCATCGATTGTCACATATCCCTTTTCTTTCACTATGGCGACAATATTGTCTTGGCGAGAGAGTTGGCCCATCTTGTTTTCTTCTCCTGATAAAAGACATTACTTGTTAAACGAAGCTTGCTAAACGAGTGCGCATTGGTTTTTAATAGGGAATATTCGTATTTGAATATTCATGTTCAAAAAACAAAACAACAATTGAGTCGCTTACTTTTTTGAGTGACTGTGATTTCAAAGAGAATTCACCATGACACATTATATTCTGGCTATTGATCAAGGCACCACCAGTTCTCGGGCTATTTTATTTGATGAAAAAGGCTCTCGTGTTGGCCAATCTCAGCAAGAATTCCCACAAATTTTCCCCGATGATGGTTGGGTTGAGCATGATCCCGAAGATATTTGGTCATCTACTTTAGCTGTGTGTCGTTCTGTTCTCAAGGATACAGGGATCGACGCACAAGCGATAGCAACTATAGGTATCACCAATCAGCGCGAAACCACCATTTTATGGGACATCGACACTGGAAAGCCTGTTTATAATGCAATTGTTTGGCAAGATCGACGTACCAGTGGATTTTGTCAGTCTTTGAGTGATCAAGGATTAGGTGAAAAAGTACAAGAAAAAACCGGGCTGTTAATCGATCCATATTTTTCTGCAACTAAGATTCGTTGGATCTTAGATAATGTTGATGGTGCACGCGAAAAAGCTCAGTCAGGTCGTTTGGCTTTTGGTACGGTTGACAGCTTTTTATTATGGCGACTGACAAATGGCAAGTCCCATAAAACCGATGCAACAAATGCCGCTCGTACTATGGCGTTTAACATACATACGCAGGAATGGGATGATGAACTGATCGAGCTATTAGGAATTGGTGATGTATTGTTTCCTGAAGTGATGGATTGTAGTGCTGATTTTGGTCTCATTGATGCTGCATGGTTAGGTGCTGAAATTCCAGTCAATGGTATCGCAGGTGATCAACAAGCCGCTTTAATTGGGCAAGCTTGCTTTACGCCCGGTATGGTGAAGAGTACTTACGGTACTGGTTGTTTCATGATTTTGAATACCGGTGATAAAGCGATTCGATCTGAACATAAGTTGCTCACTACCGTAGGTTATCGCCTAAATGGCAAAGTCACTTATGCATTAGAGGGTAGTATTTTTGTGGCTGGCGCCGCGATTCAATGGTTACGAGATGGCTTGAAGCTATTTGCTGATGCCAAAGAAACGCAAAGTTTGGCGAAGCAGGCTTTGAATGATGATTCGGTGTATCTCGTCCCCGCTTTTACAGGGCTAGGCGCTCCTTATTGGGATCCTGATGCCCGTGGTGCCATGATCGGGTTAACTCGAGATACGAGCGTTGCTGATATCGTTAGTGCTGGTTTGCGTTCTGTGTGTTACCAGACAAAAGACTTAGTTGGTGCCATGGCGCAAGATGGCGCAACATTCAGCTCTTTACGTGTCGATGGTGGAATGGTTATAAATGATGTGATGGTGCAGTTCTTAAGTGATTTGTTAGAAATCACGGTAGAGCGTCCTTGTGTGACTGAAACCACTGCATTGGGCGCTGCATTTTTAGCGGGTTTGCAGGTTGGCCTTTACCAGTCTTTGGATGAGATTGAAGTCTTGTGGAAAGCAGATAAATGTTTTGAGCCCACAATGGCAAAAGGCACAGGCGATAAATTGTATCAAGGTTGGCAAAAAGCAGTGGATCGTGTGCGTACACGAGACTAATTTTTACGATTTGATACATGCTTTGTCTTGTGTGATAAGGCAAATATGGCTAACTTTAACAATGGATGTTTATTCACAAAGGGTTTAGAGAATGTCGAAACAGTTTGCCGAAGTACAGCAAGATGATTTTATGAAGTTTGGTGGTGAGCGTCCAAGCTATTTAGAAATCGAAGATGCATTGATGTCGCTAGGCGGACATGGTGTTGGTGGTAATAACTTCAAGAATGAAATGGTGAAATTAGCAGGTTGGACTGGTGGCGCATTGACTACTTATGCTCAGCGTGCAGCTGTTGCTCAGGCCGCTTTTAATCGTATCCGTGAAGTTTTGCCAAAGGCAACTACCGCTGATGAATTGAGAGCCATTCTTAAAAGTTTGAAATAAGTAGTTATTTCAAACTCAAGGTTTAAAAAATAAAAAGGGGAATGGCATGATAGGTCTTTCCCCTTTTTTATATCTGTCTTTTGGCTGGTTTTATTCTGCGTCAGCGATGGCTTTCATGCCGTATTCTTCGTCTAGAATACGCCCGATAACATTGTTACCGGCAAGGTGATGTGCATATTGCATGTGTAAGCATCGTACTTGATCCCAATTCGCAATGCCGCCAATTCCAAGCTTATCAAACAAAGGCTTGAAGCCTTTTTTTTCAATAATGGCTTTGTGCTCAGCGCTCATTACTTCCCAACGCCTTGCGATGTAATCGCGGTGAGAAGCATGATGTGCTTCTCGCAATGTTTCGTCGTCTTTGATGCGCTGCTCAAGCTCTTTTACAACACCATGACTTTCTATTTTTGCCAAAGCTTTGTCGATGGCTTTGCTAGAAAGCCAATATAGAGTTGGGAATGGCTGCTCGAAAACCCAAGTCTCCATCTCTAATACTTGAGGTATGCCGCTAGGCGAATAATGAGCAATGGCACTAATGCCGCTTGGAGTGCGTCCGAGTTGTGCTGTGATGATATCAATATCACGCTGAGAAAGTGTTGTTGTCATAATGTCTTATTGAATAGTGTCTTCTAAAAGAGAAGAATTAAATTGTGAACGCAGGGAAACTGGCGGCGAATTTTTGTATCCATTCAGCGGCGGCTTCATTGTAGTTGAGTCGTCGGCCTTCGATTTTTGCTTGGCGTCGGTAATGTTCTATCTGAGAGAGCTGCTCGATCATGCGAACACAGTAACACTCTTCTTTGGTAGGGAACTCAATGGCGATGTGGTAGCCATCCGTTTCTTTAGTGCACCAAGCTATACGGCCAGACACGCAAAAGTTTGGGTCAATCTCTTCCAATGTAATTCTTACCGAGCGTCCATTGTCAAAAGGACGAAGGGTGACATATGTGATACCGACAAACCCAGCTCTATCTTCAGTAATTTGAGGAAAGGGCTGATCTTCTATTAGCGTAATGTCTAACGGAAGGTCTCTCGGATGTGCAACAAATTCCATCGCAACAAGCCAGCTACTATTTCAGATATTCATGTTATCGGCCAAGAAGGCAGAGTGTTTAAAAAAGAATGCGAATTGTACGCTTTTTGCCCTGTCTGTACAGACGAATTTTAGGATGTCTGAGGCTAAAATCATAACTTCTACTTATATGTGAAAATACTCAATGTGGTGCTTTGTATTTTGAACTGCTCAGATAGCTGTATTAGCCTAGCTTAGGGGATCTGAAGCTGGCAAAGCTTACCGAGTTCTTTTAGTGCAGCGTCGGTTTTATTATCCCAATTTAGTGCGTAGTTTAATCGAAAATGATGGTTGAATTGCGCTGTTAAACTGAATGCTAACCCTGGCAGCAAGCCAATGCCAATTTCTAAGGCTTGGGAATGAAGTGTCATTGCGTTTACCGTGTCTGGTAAAGTGACCCATAATAAAAAACCACCTTTTGGGGTAGAGGTTTGAGTACCTGCTGGAAAGTGATCCTGAATGAGCGCCTGACAGCGAGCTAAGTTGTCTTGATAAGATTGTCGGGTTTTTCGTAAATGACGATCATACGCGCCGTTTTCTAGAAAATTGGCGATAGCTGTTTGCGTTAATGTGGGAATCGCAAGGGATTGAACATAAGCGTAATGTTCAATCTGAGTTTGAAAAGGGCCGCCAACAATCCAACCAATGCGAAACCCTGGCGCGATACTTTTAGAAAAAGAGCTGCAGTAAATAACGGTATTTTGTTTGTCGTCAGCTTTTAAAGATCGCTCGCGTTTGTCTTTATAACTCAACTCTCCGTATACATCGTCTTCAATCAGAGTGAAGCCGTGTTGAACAGATTGATTGAGGATGCGTTGTCTTGCCAAGTGATTGAGCGTGGCGCCAATCGGATTTTGGTTGTTTGGTGTCACCACGCATGCCTTGATATCCCATTCTTTTGCCGCATTTTCCAGAATATCTAAGTCGATCCCTGTTTCCGCTGAACAAGGGATTTCAACCGCCTTTAGGTTCAACACTTCAATGATTTGTAATACTCCATGATAAGCCGGGCTTTCGATAGCAACGGTATCGCCCGCTTTTGCGACAGCTTGTAATGAGAGCATCAAGGCGTTTTGGCAGCCCAATGTAATAGTAATGTCATCGGGTTGCAGCTGGCATCCGCTGTCTAGCATGCGGATGGCTATCTGACGGCGTAAGCTGAGTGATCCTGGGGTGAATTCATAAGCTGCACATATTTCTGGTTCTAAGCGCATCAGGCGCCCTACAGAGCGCTGTAGCTGTCGTATCGGTAGGAACTGGCTTTTAGGAATAGCTGCACCAAATTGCATGATATTGCCGTCTTGAGAGGCATGAAGTAAGCGCCGTAGTAAAGCATGTATGGTGCCATCATTCTTAGTAGGTTCAATTTTTGCAGGTTCTGTTGGCTGGAGCTGAGTTTCTTGAACGAAATAGCCTTTTTGAGGGCGTGCTTTTATGACGCCTCTGTCTTCTAGCAAACTGTAGGCTTGCAGCACAGTCGCAACACTGACTTCCATTTGTTTGCTGGATTTACGAACCGATGGGATCTTTGCGCCTGGTAAGAAAATACCTTCATGAACTTGGTGTTCAATTTGGTTAGCAATTTTTTCGTATAAGGGGCAATCCATAAAGCGCAGGTCGAATTCAAAATGAGAGATGTTTAATCTACCAGATTGGTGGATTGAAAGAAATCTATGCCGATTTTACGGCGCAAAGGTCTGTGTGTTAAGTGGTATTTTTTGACGCTCTGGGATAGGCGCTCATTGTAAATAAAGTGTTATGGTGTTCTTGTATACTTGGTCAGGTTTATATCAGCTTAAATGTTTAGCTGCCGGGTAAGAAAACTAAAAATTTAGAGCAGATTTTAATTTAGAGGTCGATTATGTCGTTATCCGTTATTCAAAGGATTTTATTTGGCTTTAGTATTTTACTGCTACTTTTGCTGATGATTGCCGCATCTGGATTTGTAGGCATCAACAAAATAGAAGATAGATTAAACGTTGTTACAGGGAAAGTGGCCAATATCTCATCTACCAGTAATGCGCTAAAAGAAGATGTCAGCTTGGCTAATGCGGCTGTTTTACAATATTTACTTAGTAAAACTCCCGATTCATTGGAAGATTTATCCGCACGTTTTCTGAAATATAAACAGGAGTTTAGCGATGTTTCAGAACAATTGTCTGCTCAACTTCAAGGTTTGCCAGAGATGAGTCAGGCGCTTGAAAGCATTAACGCTGAAGTGGAGCGTTTTTATGGTTATACCGATGTCGCTTTTTCTAATCATAAGAGGATGTTAGGGCTTCAGGCTGTGGTGCCAGATGAAAAACTTGATCTTAAAGATGCAATTGCTTTTGCTACAGAAGATTTAGGTATGTTGGTAACAGATGGCGATACATCCGAAATCCAATTTGCGGCTTCTTACATGCATAGCCAAATAGAAAGTCTTCAAGTATCGGTTAATGATTACTTTGATGTGCGTAGTCTGGATAAAATGCAGGAATTACGTGATGCCATGGCATCTATTATTTCTAGCCTGAAAGACAAACAATCCTATTTGAACGATGACAACATCAATGGTCTGGTGAGCGAAATAGAAACCAGTGTGATGTCTGGCGATGGTGTTGTGGCGAAATTTTACGAGAATGCTCGTCTAGTGCAAGAGTCAGAAGTGCTGGCGAAACAGCTGTCAGACAGCATGGAAGTGGTTAATACGTCCGTGCAGCAGCTATTATCTAAGGCCGCTTCGATGGGGTTAAACGCTAAAACAGAAGCCACAGATGCTGCGAAATTATCAACGCTTATTATTGAGGTTGTATTGGTTGTTTCTATAGTAATTGCAGTGCTGGTGGCATTATGGGTAAGTCGAAGCATTCGCCTTCCGTTGAAAGAAGTGATGACTGTACTGGGCAAAATTTCGGATGGTGACTTCACTCAACGCAGTAAAGTAAAAACCAAGGACGAGTTTGGTGAGTTATCTGCTTGGGTAAATGGGCTGGTGGCGAAGTTACAGGAGGTCATGTCTGAGATTGATCAGGCGTCTAATGAAGTTGCTGAGTCGGCTGGCAGCAATGTTCGCTTAGCTGGTGATTCTAAACGCTTGATGAGCGCACAGAATGAAAGAACCTCTGAGGTTGCTTCGTCTATGTCGGAAATGGTGTCTACGGTCGATCAGGTGGCAAAAAGCTCAGAAGTTATTTTGCATCAGATCCAATCGGTTGATCAAAGAGCTCATCAAAATCGCGAACAAATGGATACCAATATTCATAAAATCGAACATCTTCTCGAGCAAATAGAAGAATCGACGACAGTTGTGAATGAACTTGATGAGCACTCGAAGAGCATAGATCGTATTTTAGAGGTGATTCAAAGTATTGCGGAGCAGACGAACTTATTGGCGTTAAACGCTGCGATTGAAGCAGCGCGTGCTGGTGAGCAAGGTCGAGGTTTTGCTGTAGTGGCAGATGAAGTTCGTATTTTAGCTACTCGAACTCATAGCTCCACTGAAGAGATTCAGCATGTTATCGCGCAATTACAGCAAGGTGTGACAAAAACCGTTGGCAGCATGGAAGAGAGCCGAAAAAGTGCTACTTCTAGTGTTGAGGAAGCGCGCACAGTTGGATTGTCACTAATTGAATTGCAAGGCAGTATGGCTGAAATTCGGGACTTAAGTATTCAAATTGCCACCGCCGCTGAAGAGCAATCTGCTGTAGCGCAAGAAATTAAGCAAAATGTATTAGAAATATCTGAGATGTCTGAACAGGCGGCATTGGGTTCAGATCAGAGTGAGAAAGACAGTGAAGGATTGTCTAAACTGGCGTCTCATCAGAAGTATCTACTTAGTCAATTTAAGATTGTTTGATGGTTTTTCTAAGATAGGTTGCGTTAATATTGGGGCAACTTAATTCTCTGGAGATAAAGTTCATGTCGATTCTTATGGGTGATATGTTGCCTCATGGTACGTTTCAGGTAATGGGAGAAGAAGGTCCTGAGACAGTAGATGTCACAGAATTCTTCTCAGGCAAAACTGTATTGATGTTTGCCGTACCGGGTGCTTTCACTCCAACCTGTAGTGCTAGTCACTTACCTGGTTTTGTAGTGCACTTTGATGCTTTAAAAGAAAAAGGAATAGACGACATAGTGTGTCTTTCTGTGAATGACGTTTTTGTTATGAATGCTTGGGGTAAAGCGAATAACGCTGAAAATCTGATAATGGCAGCAGATGGCTTGGCTGAGTTCACTTGCTCTATGGGATTAGAACTGGATATTTCAGCTGCTAAAATGGGCATTCGTAGCCGTCGATACGCCATGTTAGTGACCAACGGCATTGTTCAGCAGTTATGGTTGGATGAGCCAGGCGAATACAAAGTCAGTTCTGCGGAATATGTTTTGTCTCAGTTATAAGCTTTTTGTTTAGCTTTTTTAGTCAGGCAAAAAAACGACGCACATGGCGTCGTTTTTTATGTCTCATATTAATGCTTCGTTCATTACTGGCTAATAGCCAAATAAGGTTGGTAAGAAGGTTACTGTACTTGGCACAAAGGTAATCAAGATCAAGACGGCCAATTCTACTAAGAAAAGTGGCATGATTTGCCTAGATATAGCCGCAATACCTACGTTCGCAATCGAGTTAGAAACGAATAGACAAATCCCCATCGGTGGTGTGACAAGGCCGATCATCAGGTTGAAAATCACCACAATACCGAAGTGTACTGGATCGATACCAAGGCTCATCGCGATAGGATGCAGAATCGGTAGCAATATCAGCATCGCTGCGATCCCTTCTAGGAATAGACCAACAACCAGCAAAATCATGTTGACTAGGATTAGGAACATCCAAGGGCTAGATACTTGCTCTAGCACCATTTGGCTGACAGTTTGCGGCACTCTTGAGAAAGTTAGTAACCAGTTCGCAGCAGCAACGACGCCAATCACGATTAGGATTACAGATGAGTCGCGCATTGCTCGAATAAAGATGCGTGGCAAACTCGATATTTTCAAGCTTTTCAGAATGAATACACCTGCTAACAGAGCATAAGCGGCGGCAAAGGCAGCTGCTTCCGTTGGTGTAACAATACCAGTCAGGATTGAGCCCACAATGAATATCGGCATGAACAGCGGAATCCACGCATCAACAAAAGCCTTCCAACGCTCTTTCATGGACAGTTTCGCTTTTAACGGTGCGTAATGACCTGCAAAAAAGTAAACATAGATCGACAAGCCAATAGCTAGAAATAGTCCAGGTGTTACGCCCGCAAGGAATAGCGCTGGTACAGAAACACCGGTAGTAATCAACGCATAAATAATCACTGGAATACTTGGCGGAATCATCGGTCCGATAACAGACGATGCGGCGGTTAGTGCCGCAGCAAAAGCCCGTGGGTAACCTTCTTTTTCCATTGTCGGAATAAATACGCGTCCAAGTGCCGAGGTATCGGCAACAGCGGAACCTGACAGTCCGGCAAAAATAACCGACGCCCAGATGTTTACATGGGCAAGGCCAGCTTTCATATGACCAACTAACGCATTAGCAAAGTTGATAATTCTGCTTGTGATACCACTCTCATTCATCAGCTCACCAGCTAGAACAAAAAGCGGAATTGCCAAAATAGAGAATGAATCTAGGCCGCTAAAAATACGTTGAGCGACGAGACTTACATTGAAAGGTAATGTGTAAACATGACCAACTACGCCTAATAAAATGGCGAATGCAATAGGGCTGCCAATAACCAAAAGAACAATAAGAATCCCAAGACCTAGCATAATTACTGTCCTTTCTCTAACGTTGTAGATTGAAAATAGTCGATGAGTCGTATAAGTGCTGCGATCACAAGACACGCACCACCTATGACCATAGCCACTTGAAAATAATACATTTGAATGCCTGTGCCGGGGGCCTGTATTGCTCCTCGCTTCATCATGAAAATGTAACCGGAATAGGTCAGCACACAGCCGCTTACTAGCGCAATAACGTCAGATATAAAATGCAGAGCATGGCGAATCTTAGCGGAGACCATATCTTCTAAAAAAGTAAAACGAATATGAATGCCCTCTAAATAACACAATGCCATACCAAACATGGTGCCGTAGATCATGGCGTATTTTGCGACTTCCTCGCTCCATTGGATCGGTGAGTTAAATAAGTAACGGCTCAAGCTACTTACTAAAACAACGCCAAAGATAACGAATAGGGAGGTGCCGGTTAAAATCGAGAGAGTATTTTTATAGAGGCGCTTCATGTTGAGCTTTCCGGGTTGTGACAAAGGAAAAGCAACCGAAAGCCATTAAAGAAGGCTCTCGGTTGCCTGATTTCAAGTGCTGAGTTTATTTCGAGTTGCTAACGACTTTTACAGACATTTGAGCGCGTTCGATCCACTCTGGCTGTACTTCACCTTTTAACCAGTTGATAACAGCTGGTTGCGCGATATCACGGAACTTAGCCATTTGTGCTGGTGTTGGAGTGGTGATTTGCATGCCATTAGCTGCAAGAGATTTTAAGCCTTTTGCAGAGTTAAATTGCTGCACTGCACGACCTACAGTTCCTGCAACTTTTGCTGCACGGTCAATAATTGCGCGATCTTCATCGCTCAATGATTGATAAAGGTCTTCGTTGATTAGTAAGAAATCTGTGCCGTAAACATGGCCGTCTAGTGTTAGATATTTTTGGAACTCATAGAATTTGTTCGCTTCGATAACACTGACAGGGTTTTCTTGTCCATCAACAACACCAGTTGTTAATGCAGATGGTACTTCAGGCCACGCAATTGGCGTAGGCTCTGCGCCCATTGCTTTTACCATTTCAACATATAGTGGCAGGGTTTGAACGCGGATTTTTAAACCGTTTAAATCTTTTGGTTCTGCAACAGGGCGTTTTGAGTTAGTGAAGTTACGGAAGCCTGTTTCGCCATAGGCAAGAGTGCGTAGTCCGCTTTCTTTCAAGCAATGTTCAGACAGTGCTTTACCGAATTCGCCATCTAATACTTCCCAAGCAACAGGAGCTGATGGGAATAGGTAAGGAATTTCTAGAACCGATGCTTCTTTACAAACTTTAGCAAAGGCGCCAGACACCATCGTCATGCTCAGTGTGCCTTCTTGAGTAGACTGAACAAGGTCTGTTTCGCCGCCAAGCTGTCCAGAAGGGTAAACATTGACCTCAATACGACCGCCAGACTCAGCTTCCACTAAGTTTTTGAAAACTTCTGTCGCGGCACCTTTTTTAGAGGTTGTCCAATCTTGGGGATCTACGTGACCAATAGTAAGAGTGAGATCGGCTGCGCTAACGCTGCTTACAGCACCAGCAGCAATTAAGCCAAGTGTAATTTTTTTTGTTAGGTTCATTTTTACGTCTCCAAGCACGGGATCTTATGTGTCCCGGTTGTTTTATTTTTGTATTTTCTATCCTACTTTGCAGTAAGACAGGCTGTCCTGTATTCGAAACTAGCATTTTTGAGCCTCTAAATAATATAGGATCATTTTAAAAATACCCTATATTTTTTCTTAGAGGCTCACAATGACACGAATGTGAACGATTTCTACATCTGGTCTTTGTGTTCCACTCAATATCTATTTTTTGATCTGCTTTGCTAAGCAACACGACCAAAATGTCGTAAATTTTGTATTTTTAGAAATGAATTTTTAATGTCTCTTATATATCGAAAAAGGAATACAAAAACACCATCATGTTCGTTTTTTTTGAAAAAAACCATATATATCATAGTGATAGTGTTATTTTAAAGGAACCTTTAGTTGGTGTAAAAGTGAGATTTTTCAAAATAAATATCTAAAATGAGTAGATGTTCTCGTTGTACTAAAAAACAGCTATCTCAAAATGCAATACCCTTTCGGTCAAATTGAAATAGCCAAATAGCCTATACACAAGAATACTCTGAACAGATTGTGATTGAATGGCTGTGTAAATAAAGAAGGTAAGAGGCATAAAAATAGACGTCTAATCTTCTATTCCACAGCAATTGCCTTAAATAAAAACAGCGCCTTAAATAAGAATAGAGAGTAGTAACATGATTATAGATTGCCACGGACATTATACGACTACGCCAGCAGGCGTTGGTGAGTACCGCGATAAACAAAAAGCACAGGTCGCTAAAGACCCTGCTTTTGTTGGTGAAAAAGGTAAGGTTATTGTTTCGGATGATGAAATCCGTGACAGCATTATCAATAATCAGCTGCGTTTACAGCAAGAGCGTGGCACCGATTTAACCATCTTCTCTCCTCGTGCTAGCTGGATGGGACACCATATTGGTAATGAATACACCAGCCAATATTGGACAGAACATCAAAACGATTTGATTCGCCGTGTTTGTGATCTTTTCCCTGAAAACTTTGCTCCTGTAGCGCAGTTACCACAATCGCCAGGTGTTGATCCTGGCAAATCGGTTGCTGAGATCGTACGTACTGTTGAAGAAATGGGTTTCATCGGTATCAACTTGAACCCAGATCCAAGTGGCGGTTACTGGCAGGATAAGTCTTTGGCGGACCGTTCTTTCTATCCTATTTATGAAAAAATGTGCGAATACGACATTCCGGCGATGATCCATGTGAGCGCGGCATGTAACGATTGTTTCCACACGACTGGCTCACACTACCTAGGTGCGGATACGACGGGCTTTCAGCAATTGATGATGTCGGATGTGTTTAAAGATTTCCCTGAATTGAAAATTATCATTCCTCATGGCGGTGGCGCAGTACCTTATCACTGGGGACGTTTCCGCGGTATGGCATTAGATCAAGGTTTTGATCTTGCCGAGCGCGTTTTGAACAACATCTATTTCGATACTTGTGTTTACCATCAGCGTGGTATTGATCTTCTGTTAGACATTATTCCAACAAAGAACATCTTGTTTGCGTCTGAAATGATTGGTGCGGTACGTGGTGTTGATCCAGAAACAGGTCATTATTTTGACGATACGAAACGTTACATCGATAACAACACCGTGTTATCCGCTGAGCAGAAACAAGCTATCTTTGAAGGCAATGCTCGTCGTGTATTTAGTCGTTTGAAAGCGTAAGACTTTCGATTACAAGGGAAAAAAGAATCATGCGAAATAATGTAGTAGTACAAAATATTGAACGTGCTGACCAAGCTGTAATCGATGGTTTGGCAGAGTGCGGCGTAGCGACGATTCATGAGTCTCAAGGTCGTGTTGGTCTATTGGCTCATTACATGCGCCCAATTCAAATGGACAAGACCATTGCCGGATCCGCGATCACTATTTCAGGTGCCGCTGGCGATAACTGGATGATGCACGTGGCGATTGAGCAGTGCAAAGCGGGTGACGTGATGGTATTTGCTCCAACGTCTCCTTCGAATCACGGCTTTTTTGGTGATTTGTTAGCAACATCAGCGCAATCTCGTGGCGTAGTTGGTTTGATTATCGAAGGTGGTGTTCGTGATACTCGCGACCTTCGTCAAATGAACTTCCCTGTTTGGTCAAAAGCCGTGTTCGCTGAAGGTACGATTAAAGAAACCGTTGGTTCTGTTAACGTACCTATGGTTTGCGCTGATGCCTTGGTTAATCCTGGTGATGTGATTGTGGCTGACGATGACGGTGTGGTTGTAGTGCGTCGTGAGAATGCTGCTGAAGTATTGGAATTGTCTCGTAAGCGTATGGCGAATGAAGAATCAAAACGCGTACGTATGGCGAATGGCGAATTGGGCTTAGACATTTATGAAATGCGCCCACGTCTAAAAGAGAAAGGCTTAAAGTATGTCTAAACATTCAGGCGTTATAAAGAGTGCGCCTTGTATGTGGATGCGTGGCGGCACGTCAAAAGGTGCTTACTTCTTAGCCGCAGATTTACCGATTGATGTCGATGCTCGTGCGCAGTTTTTATTACGCGTGATGGGCTCGCCAGATGAACGTCAGATCGACGGCATCGGTGGTGCAGACCCATTAGCATCAAAAGTCGCCGTGGTGAAAAAGTCGGAACGTGACGATGCCGATGTAGACTATTTGTTCTTGCAGGTGTTTGTTGATCAAGCGATTGTTACCGATGCGCAAAACTGCGGCAACATTTTAGCCGGCATTGCACCGTTTGCGATTGAACGTGGCTTGGTTGAGGCCAAAGAAGGCGAAACCTCTGTACGTATTTTTATGGAGAATACCGGTCAAATCGCGGTGGCGCGTGTTGCTATAAAAGACGGCGAAGTGCAATACGAAGGCGACGCTCGTATTGATGGCGTGCCTGGTTTTTCGGCTGCAGTGCCGATCGTTTTCCAAGACACCGCTGGATCAAGCTGTGGTGCTTTGTTGCCAACGGGTAATGTAGTCGATGTGATTGATGGCATTGAAGTAACCTGCATCGATAATGGTATGCCTGTTGTTATCATGCGTGCTGTTGATATGGGTATTACGGGTACAGAATCTCGCGAAGAACTTGAGGCCAATGACGAACTGCGTGCGAAGCTAGAATCTATTCGCTTGCAAGTTGGCCCTATGATGAATTTGGGTGACGTGAAAGAAAAATCCGTTCCTAAAATGACCATGGTGAGTGCAGCGACGAACGGCGGTGCTATCTCCACACGTACTTTTATTCCCCATCGTTGTCATGCATCGATTGGCGTATTGGGTGCGGTGAGTGTGGCGACAGCTGCGGTGCTGAAAGGGTCGCCTGCTAATGAAGTAGCAAGTTATCAGTCAAGCGCTCGTATGACGTTGGATGTTGAGCATCCAATTGGCGCGATGACCGTGATTTTAGATCAACAAGAAAACGGCGACCTAGGTTCTGCGGCGATTTTACGTACCGCGAGAAAGTTATTTGATGGGCAGGTATTTGCTCATGGTAACGGTCTTTAATTCGCTGATTTTTAGCATAACGAATTTTTTAAAGGTATTTGAACATGATGGACAAAGATTATATTCCATTTCATCCTGCTCCAAGCAAACCCGCTTTTAAAGCACCAGCGGGTGCAGTTGATGCGCATTGTCACGTTTTTGGTCCAGCGGATAAATTCCCGTACCATCCAAAACGCAAATACACGCCTTGCGATGCGTCAAAAGAACAGTTGTTTGCCTTACGTGATCATCTAGGTTTTTCTCGTAATGTGATTGTTCAAGCATCTTGTCATAGTACCGACAACTCGGCTTTGATCGATGCGTTAGAAACTGCGGGGGATTTGGCTCGCGGTGTGGCATTTGTTGATGACTCTATCACTCACGAAGAAATTGAAAAAATGCATGCTGTGGGCATTCGTGGTGTGCGCTTTAACTTTGTGAAACGCCTTGTTGATAGCACGCCAAGAGAAGTGTTTTTCTCGATTGCTGACAAGATTCGTCCTTTCGGTTGGCACATTGTGGTGTACTTTGAAGCGGCAGATCTAGAAGACTTGATTCCTTTTTTGAAAGAATTGAATACCACGATTGTTGTTGATCATATGGGAACACCAAATGTTGCCAATGGCGTAGATCATCCAGACTTCCAACGTTTTGTTAACTTCATGGCGGATAATGACAACGTGTGGTGCAAGGTTAGCTGTCCAGAGCGTTTGACTCAACATGCGCCTGATTATTCAGATGTTTATCCTTTTGCCCGTACGTTAGTTGAGAAGTTCTCTGATCGTGTATTGTGGGGAACGGATTGGCCACATCCGAACATGAAAGTTGAAGCGCCAAATGACGGTCATCTTGTGGATGTGATTCCTCATATCGCCCCAACACCAGAGCTACAACAAGCTTTGTTGGTGGATAATCCTATGCGTCTTTACTGGAAATAATCCAAGCTTCGCAGCAAAGTAAATGAATAGAGGTTACCGAAATGGCTAGTAACTATACAGATCGACAACTCCAAGGCACGTACCTTTTTGATGGTCAAATGGCCAAAAAAGGCTATGGCTTAAATAAAATGTGTTACTCATTTAATGATCAAGTAGCGCGTGATGAATTTAATGCGGATCCAGAAGCGTACTGTGAAAAGTTCAAACTTACAGAAGCGCAAAAAGAAGCGATTCGTAATAGAGATGTAATCGGGCTTCTGCGTGAAGGCGGTAGTATCTATTATTTGGCAAAGTTTACCGGCTTACTAAAGCTAAACATGCAAGACATTGGTGGTCTGCAAACTGGCATGAGCACCGATGAATTTAAAGCAATGCTTGAGAAAAATGGGCGAGGAGAAGTCTAATGGCGAACATTATTGGTGCGATAACGACATCTCATATCCCAGCTATCGCTAATGCTATGGCAAACGGATTAGAGCAAACACCGTACTGGAAGCCTTTTTTTGATGCTTATCCACCTGTACGTGACTGGCTAAATGAGAAAAAACCAGACGTTATTATCCTTTTTTATAACGACCATGGTTTAGAATTTTTCATTGATAAAAAACCGACGTTCGCGATAGGTGTTGCTGATGAATATCATAACTCTGACGAAGGTTGGGGCATTCCGACCATTCCGCCAGTGACTGGTGAGTCAGAATTATCTTGGCATATTGCTAATAGTATTGTCGACGAAGGTTTTGACATGACTATCTGTCAAGAAATGCGCGTTGATCATGGCCTAACGGTTCCACTGAACCTTATGTGGCCTGGGCATCAATATGGTCATGTGAAAGTCATCCCAGTGTGTATTAACTGCGAACAATACCCAATGGCTCAGCCTTGGCGTACATTTGAATTGGGTAGAGCTATTGGCCGTGCTGTGGCGTCTTACGAAGAAGACATCAATGTTGTTGTGTTTGGTACAGGTGGTATGTCGCACCAGCTTGATGGTGAGCGTGCTGGCTTTATCAATCGTGCTTTTGATATCGACTGCTTAGACAAACTCGTCAGCGATCCTGAAGCGCTGACAAAATACACTAATCTTGATCTTGTTGAACAAGGTGGCGCTCAGGCTGTTGAGCTGAATATGCACATCGCCATGCGTGGTACCTTGTTAGGTAAAGTGACGGAATTACACCGTAACTACCATGCGCCGATTTCAAACACTGGCTCTGGGTTGATGTTGTTAGAACATGAGATGCCGAAATAACAAATCTTCTTTATTAGAGGGGCGTTGTTAAGATCAATAAATCCGCTATCTACAAAAATAGATAGCGGATTTTTTTATTTTTCGATATTCAAAAGGTTATTAACAGTATTAGAAACGTGTATCGCGCCTTTTAGAATCTCATCTATGATGCCAGAGGCTTCATCTATCAATTGTGCGTTCTCTTTAGAACGTTCGCTTACTTTGCTCATGCTGGTTTTGGCTTGGCGGGTTAGGTTGCTGTTCTGTGCCACCATATCTTCAATTTCAATAGTAGATTTACTGGTGCGAGAGGCTAGTGTTCTCACTTCATCCGCTACTACAGCAAAACCACGGCCATGTTCGCCTGCACGAGCGGCTTCAATGGCGGCGTTGAGTGCTAATAAGTTAGTTTGGTCAGCAATAGAGCCAATGGTTGTCACAATTTTCGCGATACTTTCAGACTGGTGATTAAGTTGTTCTATTAGGTCTGTAGATACTTCAACATCAGCAACAATTTTGTCTGAGGTTTCGACGGTACGACGTAAGATCTGTGCACCATTTTCTGACACTTGTGCGGTTTCTACCGAAGTTGAATGAGCCACTTCAGCAGCATGTTGAATAGCTAGTTGAGTATTAACTCTATCGGTAATATCAGAAGCGACTTTAAGTACTTTAACCACTTTACCAAATTGGTCGAAAATTGGATTATAACTGGCCTCTAACCATACAGTTTGGCCTTGTTTACCGACACGCTCAAATTGACCTGTTTTGAAGTCACCATTAGCCAGTTCTGTCCAAAATCTTGGGTTATCTTGATAAAATTTATCAGTGCAAAATTTATGGTGATTTTGGCCAACAATTTCTTTTTTTGATTTGTAGCCTAGTGCCATTAGGAAGTTGTCATTTGCGGTAATTACGGTGCCGTCTGGTGTAAACTCAATAGTGGCAGAGGAGCGGTCAATAGCATTGTAAACAGCTAGCTGACTGTCAGCCATAAGTTTAGCTTTGGTTACATCGGAAGCAATTTTTATTACTTTTACTACTATGCCATCTATTTCAACAGGGAAATAAGTGGCTTCAAGCCAAATATCCGAGCCGTCTTTGTGTTTACGCAAAAACGTACCTTCTTTGCTTTTTCCTGATGCTAGATCCGGCCAGAAACTTTTGTATTCAGGGCTAGAGGTTATTTGATTTGGACAAAACAACGCATGCTTTTGTCCCTGTACTTCTTTAAGAGAATAACCAATCGCATTAAGAAACAGTGAATTTGCTTCTAGAACAGTGCCATCGGGTGAGAAGCTAATTGTTGCGCAGAACTTGTTCATCGCTTCTATAGCAGCGTTATCTATAGATTGAGCTGGTTTTTTTTCAGTCTGCTTCTTATTGAAAAACATTTGCTTCTCCTCCCTAGCCTTGCGTACTTTTTAGTGTTTATTGCTGTGTTAGTAATCAGACTATAAATGGTGTTTATTTCTATAGCTGTAGTGAAAGTGTCCTAAAATGTAACGGTTAGTTATCTTTTTGATAAGAAAAGGCAGTTACTTTTCTGTATGCAGCAATTTGCTCACTGTGTTTGATACGTGTTTAGCACCTTTTTGAATTTCATCTATGATGCCTGATGCTTCATTAATCAGTTGCGCGTTCTCGCTTGAGCGTTCACTTACCTTGCTCATACTGTTTTTTGCTTGCAGGGTTAAATTGCTATTTTGTTTTACCATGTCTTCAATTTCGACCGTTGACTTGCTTGTTCTGGCGGCGAGCGTGCGAACTTCATCTGCGACAACGGCAAAGCCTCGGCCATTTTCTCCTGCACGAGCGGCTTCTATCGCTGCATTTAGTGCTAACAAGTTGGTTTGATCGGCAATTGATCCAATAGAGGTAACAATCTTAGCGATGTTTTGCGACTGATGATTTAACTGCTCAATAAGGTCTGTAGATACTTCAATATCTGCGACGATTTTGTCAGATGTCTCAACGGTGCGACGTAAGATATCTGCACCATTTTCTGAAACTTTAGCGGTTTCTACAGATGTTGAATGTGCCACTTCGGCCGCATTTTGAATGGCTAGCTGCGTATTGACTCGTTCGGTAATATCTGACGCGACCTTGAGTATCTTAATTACTTTGCCAAATTGATCAAAAATTGGGTTGTAGCTTGCTTCTAGCCAGATCGTTTTACCTTGTTTATTTATACGTCTGAACTGTCCAGTTTTGAAGTCACCATGGGCCAGCTCTGCCCAGAAATTAGGGTTTTCTTGGTAAAATTCTGGAGTGCAAAATTGACGATGATGTTGGCCTATGATGTCTTTTTGAGATCGATATCCCATAGTTGTAATGAAGTTATCATTAGCCGTGATAATGGTACCGTCAGGCATAAATTCTATGGTTGCTGAAGATCTGTCTATAGCGTTGTAGACTGCACTTTGACTGTCTGCCATTATTTTGTTTCGAGTGACATCGGAAGCAATTTTTATGACTTTGACGATTTTCCCATCTATCTCAACTGGAAAGTAAGTGGCTTCAAGCCAAATATCCGAGCCGTTTTTGTTTTTGCGTAAAAACGTACCTTGTTTGCTTTGTCCAGCCGCTAAATCCGACCAAAAATGTTTGTAATCGAGACTAGAGGTGACTTTAGTAGGGCAAAATAGGGCATGTTTTTGTCCTTGGATTTCTTCTAATGAGTAGCCCACTGTGTCGAGGAATAGTGCATTGGCATCTAATACTGTGCCATCTGGTAAAAAGCTAATGGATGCACAAAATTTCTTCATAGCCGTAATGAAAGCAGAGTCTTCGCTTTGAGGTAGAGTTTTTTCGATGGCTTTCTTTTGTTTGGTAAAAAACATGACAGTTCCTCGCTAGGGGTGATTTGTCAGTATGACAGTCGCATTCCCCATTGTTTTGTGTAGGTGTTTCCCTACAAAACTGGTCGAATTTTACACTGTAATGCTTGGATTTAATGTTTGTTAAGTGTCATATACGTGTGATGTTTGTTAATGGTTTACTTATTTTGAGTAACTCTTTGTGAGTGGTTGTTTGCTTTTTTGCAGGAAAAAATGATGGGGGGATTGAACTGGCTAAATAAGGCATTACTCTTGTCTAACGATAATAGTATCGAGTAGATTATTTTTCAGTCATTCGAGCGAACATGGTTTCAAACTGGCCAATGTTTTGTTGAATGTAGTCAATAAAGGAGCGCATAGTCGGAGTTGGATGACGACCTTGAGGGTGGATCAAACACCATGATCGGCGAAGGGGGAAATCTTTGATTGGAACTTCGATTAAGGTACCAAGAGTAAGCTCTGAGAGTATGCCTAGTTTGGGTAACACGGCTACACCTAGCCCTGCAATAACGGCATGTTTGATCGCGTCATTGGAGCCAATTTCCATCTCTGCGTGCAGACGAATACGTTGCTTTTGACAATGCAGTTCTAGTGCTAACCGACTGCCTGACCCTGCTTCTCGAAGCAGTAAGTTGTGTTCTAAAAAGGTGCTTAATGAGATGTCTTCTAGAGCGAGAAGAGGATGGTTTTGTGGTACAACAGCGATTAACTCATTGTTCAAAAAAGGTATGCTAAACATAGGTTTATCATTCTGCACCATGCCCATGATTGCTAATTCATCATGATTTTCGTTGAGTCGCTCAATGGCCGCTGCACGGTTCATGACTTTCACGTTTATCGTGACGTTTGGATGCAAGCTGGTATAAGCCCGAAGTAAGTAAGGCACCACATATTGCGCCGTACTCACAGCCACCAAAGTTAATTCACCAGATATTAGGCCAGTTTCCTCTGATAAGTCATCTTGAAAGCGTTGTATTTCATCAAACATAGCATGAATGCATTGAGCCAAACGCTTGGCCGTCGCTGTACTGTAAAGCTGACGACCGACGTATTCAAACAGCGGTTGTTCCAGTGCTTGTTCAAGTTGTCGTATTTGGTTGCTAACGGCAGGCTGACTTAACCCCAGCATATCGCCAGCTCGACTGTAGCTACTCAATTCATAAACGCTCTTAAACACTTGTAATTGTCTAAACGTGAGTCGGTTCACTAAACTTTGTACGCTTTGAGGCATTGTTTTTGTTTCCTCTTGGTTTATCCATCGGATCTTATCTATCAGCTTTTATCTATCAGCTCTTATCTATCACGAATAGCTTATACATAAATGTCGTAATATCAATTTTTACTTTGGTTGATCTTTGAGTAGGCTAAATGTTCAACAAGAAAGGAGTGACTCATGTTAAAAAAAGTGTTGATCGCTAACCGAGGTGAAATTGCGGTTCGTATCATTCGCGCTTGTTCAGAGGCTGGGATTCGCTCTGTTGCGATATTTACGGAACCTGATCGATATGCCTTGCATGTCAAACGTGCAGACGAGTCTTACTCGTTAGGCGATGATCCACTTGCCGGTTATTTAGACCCTTTGCGTCTAGTGAATTTAGCCATAGAAACGGGTTGTGATGCGATTCACCCCGGTTATGGTTTTTTGTCTGAAAATGCGCATTTTGCAGAACTGTGTGAGCAAAAAGGCGTTACCTTTATCGGGCCTCATTCTTCCGTCATTCATAAAATGGGTGATAAAACTCAAGCGCGCGACAGTATGCGTGCAGCAGGTATTCCAATCACACCTGGCTCAGAGGGGAATTTAGCCAACCTTGAAGAGGCGCTTACTCTAGCTGGGAAAGTTGGTTATCCGGTGATGATCAAGGCAACCTCTGGCGGTGGCGGTCGAGGTATTCGGCGTTGTGACACACCAGAAGAATTAACCTCCCAATATCCTCGTGTTATTTCGGAAGCGACCAAAGCTTTTGGTTCAGCTGAAGTGTTTTTAGAAAAATGCATCGTTGATCCTTGCCATATTGAAGTTCAAATATTGGCGGATTCCCAAGGCAATGCGATTCATTTGTATGAGCGTGATTGTTCGATTCAGCGCCGCAATCAAAAGTTGATCGAAATTGCGCCAAGCCCGCAACTTACCCCAGAGCAACGTCAGTATATTTGTGATCTCGCTGTACGTGCTGCTAAAGCGGTGGATTATGTTAACGCAGGTACGGTGGAGTTTTTGTTGTCTGGCAACGAAGTGTATTTCATGGAAATGAATACACGAGTACAGGTTGAGCACACGATTACCGAGCAAATCACGGGTGTCGATATTGTGCGTGAACAGCTTCGTATCGCGGCTGGTTCGCCGCTTAGCTTCCGCCAAGAAGACATTAGTTATCGTGGTTATGCGATGCAGTTCCGTATTAACGCGGAAGATCCAAAGAACGATTTCTTACCCAGCTTTGGGCGTATTACTCACTACTACGCGCCGGGTGGTCCTGGGGTTCGTGTTGATACGGCGATTTATACTGGTTACGAGATTCCGCCTTACTTTGATTCAATGTGTTTGAAGCTGGTGGTTTGGGCGTTGACTTGGGATGAGATGGTCGCGCGCGGTCGCCGTGCCATTGACGATATGCGTTTGCATGGTATCAAAACTACCGCCAATTATTATCAGCAAATTCTGAAACACCCAGATTTCATCAAAGGGAAATTCAATACTGGATTCGTTCCAGCGCACCCTGAATTATTAAATTATTCCGTTAGACGCCATCCAAGTGATATCGCTTTGGTGTTGGCAGCCGCTATTGCAGCGCATGTTGGTCGATAATCCGCAGGAGGAAGAAAATGAGTCAAGTTAAACAAAAAATAGAAGTGACAGATGTCACCTTGCGTGATGCTCACCAATCGCTGATTGCCACTCGTATGCGCACGGAAGACATGTTGCCGATCTGTGAAAAACTCGATCAAGTCGGTTTTTGGTCTTTAGAAGTGTGGGGCGGCGCGACCTTTGATGCTTGCGTACGTTTTTTGAAAGAAGACCCTTGGGAGCGATTGCGTCAGCTTCGTGCGGCTTTGCCAAATACCCGTTTGCAAATGTTGTTGCGTGGTCAAAACCTTTTGGGTTATCGCCATTATGCCGATGATGTTGTAGAAGCGTTTGTACAAAAAGCGGCTGACAATGGCATTGATGTGTTCCGAGTATTCGATGCTCTTAATGATCTTCGCAATATCGAAACTGCCATGAAAGCGGTGAAAAAAGCCGGTAAACATGCGCAAGGTACGATTTGTTATACGACCAGCCCAGTGCATACGCCAGCCTTGTTTGTCGAGCAAGCCAAAGCCATGCAAGCCATGGGTGCAGACTCTATTGCCATTAAAGACATGGCGGGTTTGTTAACGCCTTATGCGACTTATGATCTGGTGAAAGCCATCAAAGAAGCAGTCGATTTGCCTTTAGTAGTACACAGCCATTCAACCTCAGGTTTGGCGCCTTTGTGTCAGCTTAAAGCCATCGAAGCAGGTGCCGACCGTATTGATACCGCGATTTCATCCTTTGCCAGTGGCACTAGCCATCCAGCGACTGAGACTCAAGTGGCGGCTTTGAAAGATACCGATTACGACACGGGTTTAGATTTGGCCTTGTTGTCAGAAATTGCCGATTACTTCCGTGATGTTCGTAAAAAGTATCATCAATTTGAAAGCGAATTTACGCGCGAAGATGTGTCTGTACAGGTTAACCAAGTGCCGGGCGGTATGATGTCAAACTTGGCGAACCAGTTAAAAGAGCAAAATGCGTTAGACAAGATTCGTGAGGTGTTTGCCGAGATTCCTCGTGTTCGTGCTGACTTAGGCTATCCGCCTTTGGTTACGCCTACCTCGCAAATCGTTGGTACGCAGGCGGTTTATAACGTATTGGCAGGTCAGCGCTATAAAACTATCACCAATGAAGTGAAACGTTACTTATTGGGTGGATACGGCCAACCGCCAGCGGCAGTAAATCCAGACGTGCAGAAAAAAGCCGTAGGTAATGAATCAGTTAACGACGCTCGTCCTGCGGATTCTTTGTCACCAGAGCTTTATAAATTACGCAATGAAATTGGTGAATTAGCGAAATCAGAAGAAGATGTACTGACCTTTGCTATGTTCCCTGAACTAGGTCGTGAATTTTTACAGCAACGTGCTGACGGAACCTTGGTTCCAGAAGTCTTGTTACCGCTAGAACAAGCGGGTCAAGGTGCAGCCGCAGGTGGCTTGGCTACTGAGTTCAAGATTGATGTGCATGGTGAAGTCTACAATGTTGAAATCACTGGTGTAGGTGACTTTGGGGTTGGTAAACGCAAGTTGTACTTGTCTTTGGACGGTATGCCAGAAGAAGTGGTGTTTGAATCGCTGAATGAATATGTTGCTGACGGTGGTGCAGGGCGATCTCGCGCGACTGAACCTGGTCATGTTAGTGCGGCGATGCCGGGTAATATCATTGATGTCTTGGTTGAAGAAGGCGACACGGTTACCGCGGGTCAAGCTGTACTCGTCACGGAAGCCATGAAGATGGAAACCGAGGTACACGCCAACGTGGCGGGTACGGTAAAAGGCGTTTTCGTTAAAAAAGGCGACCGAGTCACACCGGGTGAAATGCTGATTGAAATCGTTTAGTCCATTATTGAGAAAGATGATTCCATTAGGAAGCTAATGAAATAGACTTTAAAAAGGTCGTTTTTCTTTATTAGAAAGACGGCCTTTTTCATATCAATTTTGTCATTACAGAAACGCTTGGCAAGCTTCTTGGAAGGAATTTATACGAGAGATAAGCTCATCAGTTTGTTGGGTCTTGTAGATGGCGTTATTGGCTAAAATAGAATAGTGACCACGATAACCTTGTTGATGCAGGTGTTCTATTAAGGTGACAATGCTACTTTCATAATAGCCATCTCCCGGAATCAAACGCTTGTGGTGATAGGTCTCGATTTGATCTTCAAGCGAATAGGTCATGCTGCTGTTGAAGTCCGAGCATTGTACTAAAAAAATATCTGACGTCGGAATTTCTTCAAGAACATCAATTGCTTCTGATTCACTCAGAAAATGAAACGTATCAATTACTAAGCCAAAATTTGGGCTGTTTACGTCTCGGCAAAGCGAGGCAGCGGCTTGATAACTGCCAATGTAAGGTGACCAAGGCAATGCTTTTAAAGCAATCTTAATGCGATAAGGAATGGCTAAATTAGCCAAAGCACGAAGATCGGCCAAAATTTGATTGGTGTCTATGTTCTTAGAGCGAATGGTTGGTGGCATAACAACCAGTAAGCGGCAATTCAGTTGCGCTAAGGTTTTTAAGTAATTGCGCGCCAAATCCATATCGTACTCATGGATATGATTTGTATTTCCACCAAACTCTCGCAAACTCGACGCACTGCTGATTTCAATGCCATTGCGTTTGGCGAGTTCGGCAATGTGTTCGATATCACGCTTATCAGCGCCAAAATCAGAGTGTGTTAGGTCAATGTTTAGAAAGCCTGCTTGGGCCAACGCGGCGAATTTATCTTCGAGCGTACTATGAAAAAGGTTTGCCGCAATAGACAGCATATTAGATTACCTCTATAGCAAAGGCGCGATCATTACCTGCGAAAATTTGATGACGAAGTGGACTGTTCTCATTCGCTTTGAAAGTGATTTTGCTAAAAAATTCAGTATTGTGTTGTTCGTCTGAAGCTTCGACAAAACGTAGGCTGATGGCGTGTTTTCCAGGGAGCTGTAAGCTGGCCTCTTCTTTGGCTTGAAAACCAAAAAGACGTTCAAAAAAGGTTAAGCAAGTCTGAGTACGGTCAGGATCTACTTGTATAGTAAATTCATGGAAGTGAGACAGTGAGCCATTTAATTTTTCAGCTACGCTGGGGATGGTTTTAAAATCAATCTCATATACGCTTAAATCGTCACGCACTTGATCAACTAAATAGATTAAGGTGCCGCCCATTCCCTCAATGCCTGGAATATTGACTTCCATCGGGCCTGAATGATTGGATGAATCCCAAGCCCCTCGTTTTATTAGCTCAGCATGAGCGATAGAAGCGTCGTCACATTTAAAGGCGATAGCAAAAAGAGCGATGCCCATTTCGCCAACATAAGCTTCCAATGTTGGATCTTGCGAACAATTGATAATTATTTTTAACTGATTTTGTTGAAATAAGAATACATTTTTACGTCGATGTTTTGCGTAAAGGCTAAAACCTAGCTCAGTCATTAGGGGAGTTACGCTTTCTAAAGAGGGCGCGACTATCTCGATAAACTCGATACCCAGTAAATTCGCAGTAGACAAAGGTGTGATGTCGTTTTGATCCATAATACGGTCCAAAGAGGTCAATACATTAGTAATGGTTAGGTCGTCTTATGGACAAGCTAACGTATAACCCTTTTAACATATAAGCAGGATCGCAGGTACGCAAACAAAAAGTGATATTTAGCTATGAAGAAATGATCCAACCGAATCTCAAAAATATTATAGATTCGATTGGATGATAGATAAGCTGTAGATGGTTATGCGAACTCTTCGGTGTCTATTTCAGCTTGTTGTGCGGCGGTATAGCGCGTGCCATGTACGTTATTTTGATTAATCATCTCGTCTAGCAGGCTGACTTGTTTGGCATCCAGCTTTAATTGCGCTGATTCAAAATTGTCTCTCATATGATTAACCGAGCGAGTGCCAGGAATAGGGACAATATTTTTATCTTTTGCGGTGAGCCAAGCCAAAGCTAGTTGCGATGGTGTGCAGCCGATGTCTTTCGCAAGGGCAAAGTAGTCGTTTAACAAGGCTAGATTGTTAGGATAATGCTCGGCGTTAAAGCGTGGCATGTTGTTACGAATGTCTTTGGCTTCTAGATCCGCAACGTCTTTTAATGTGCCCGTTAAGAATCCGCGTGCTAATGGACTGAAAGCAACAAAGGTAACGCCTAGTTTCCTGCAGGCTTCTAAAACGGCAATTTCTGGATTGCGTGTCCATAAAGAATATTCGGACTGAATCGCAGTAATTGGGAACTCGTTGTGAGCACGAGTTAGCGTTTCGGCAGACACTTCTGATAAACCCACCGCACCAATTTTGCCTTCTTTTACCAGATCGCCTAGAGCGCCTGCGCTTTCTTCGATTGGTACATTGAAGTCCAAGCGATGCAAATAATACAAATCGATATGGTCTGTTTGTAGGCGTTTTAGGCTGTCTTCGCACTGCTTGCGAATATTTTCAGGTCTGCCGTTAATCTCTTTTTTGCCATCAACCATGGCCATACCGCATTTGCTGGCAAGGAAAAATTCATCACGGCGATCTTTTAGTGCTTTACCGACTAAAAGCTCATTGTTACCACCGCCATATAAGGTCGCGGTATCAAAATGGCGATAACCCATTTCAAATGCTTGATGAAGCGCTTTGATGGCTTGCTCTTCTGCAACAGGTGAACCGTAAGCATGGGATAAATTCATGCAGCCGAGGCCGATGTTTGGATTGGCTAAATGTGGATGTTTTGACATAAAAAAGTCCTTGTTAGTTTGCTTTGCTATGTTTTACTGCACGACTACTATTGCAAAACAGTGTAACGAAAACAGGGAGCCTAGGCTCCCTGTTTGTGTCTTAATTTATTGAACTTTGCACTGTTCTTATGCTTCTAGGCATTCTTCTAAGCGATGTAGGGTTTCCATCGCTTCAATAGCTTGAGTCACACAAGAGTTTGGCGCACGACCTTCTTGGATGGCTGCAATGAACTCTCTGTCTTGTAGTTCGATACCGTTATTTGAAACCGCTACGCCAGATAGGTCAATCTTGTTTTCGCTGCCGTCAAATAGATCGTCGTAACGTGCGATATAAGTACCGTTGTCGCAAATATAACGGAAGAAGGTACCGAATGGACCGTCGTTATTGAATGACAAAGATAGCGTACATATTGCACCGTTAGGCACTTTCATACCAATGCTCATGTCCATGGCGATGCCAAGTTCAGGATGGATCGGACCTTGAAGTGCTTGAACCTTGCTTGCTGTTTCGCCAGTTTGGTACTGGAACAAATCCACAGTGTGGCAAGCATGGTGCCATAGTAGATGGTCAGTCCAAGAACGTGCTTGGCCAAGGGCGTTTTTGTTTGAACGGCGGAAAAAGTAGGTTTGCACGTCCATTTGTTGAACGTTTAATTCGCCAGCCATTATCTTGTTATGAATCCACTGGTGCGAAGGATTGAAACGACGAGTGTGTCCCGCCATGGCAACTAGGCCAGTTTTCTTTTGTACTTCAACCACTTTGCGAGCGTCTTCAATGTTGTCTGCCATTGGGATTTCAGACATAACATGTTTGCCAGCTTCAAGGCATTGGATAGTTTGCGCAGCGTGCATTTGAGTCGGGGTAGCTAGGATTACCGCATCAACGTCATCACGAGCTAGGCTTTCTGCTAGATCTGTTGTGTAGTGAGGAACACCGCGTTCTTCAGCGAATGCTTTAATCGCATCGATTTTTGTGCCAACCACAGAAACGACTTCTGCACCTTCGATCGCCGCGATGGCGTCCATGTGTTTCATGCCGAAAGCGCCAGATGCGCCAGCGATACAAATTCTCATTAGTCTACTCCTAAAAGTGCGAGTGTTTATTGTAAGGGCATAACATTGCCCGAGTCTTATATTGATAACAAATCTAGCATCCGACACCTAATGGGGATAATCCATAAACCGCATAAGCTATTCATTTTTTGCAATGAGGCTTTTGTAGTTTTCATCGAAAACGTTCTGAGATATCTCGTAATAAGCTAAGAAAGTGGGATTGAGTGACGGTTGGAAGCCAGCTTTTTCGCACACAAAGCCCAATTGGGCGGCGTGTATGGTCCAACGGAAAGTCTATAACATTGAGTAATTCAATATTAATTTCTCGCTCCACTTGGTGTGCCGAGATGAGTGTTAATCGATCGCTTTCGATTAATAGTTCACGAATAAGTATCTGTGAACTGGATTCAACCAATCGTGTTGGTAAGGCGATACCAGCGTCTTTGAAAATGTCTTCGAAAGCTTGTCGAGTCGGAGTGCCTTTGGCGGGAACGACCCAAGCAAACTCGGCGAGATCTTGTGCGCTGATGTTTTGTTTGCTCATTAATGGATGATCTTTACGAGCCACTACTGATAATGGCGGCGCCCATAATTCTTCCTGGACCACATCATCAGCCGGTGTTGGATGACGTAATGCACCTAAAATAATATCGATGTCACCTTGGCGTAGATGATGAAGTAAATCGGCATACGGGCCTTCGGTTACATTGATATTCACATCAGGATGGCGTTCGTTGAACTGCAAAATTGATTTTGGCAAAATGGTCATACGTGCCAAAGGCATGCTGCCTATGGTGATGGTACTGACATCTTTAAACTGTAAAGCGTTGATCTCGTATATGCCTTGGCGTAATTCACTGAAAGCTAGTTTGGTGGCTTTTGCCAAAGTTTGTGCTGCTTTGGTTGCGCTGGTTCCAAGGCTGTTTTTTTCGAATAATACAACGCCGAGCAGGCGTTCTAAATCTCGCGCGGCTCGGTGTACGGAAGACTGCGACACGGCCAAATTTCGGCTAGCAATGCTGAAGTTTTGCGCTTCGCTCACAGCGATTAAAGCTCTTAATTGAGTGGTGCTAATTAAGGCGATGAGATTTTTAGGAGTGCGTTCTTTTTGAGTCGTGTCTTTCACGATTTCTTGTGTGGCTGTTTGAATATGATCGATGGCGCGGCTGACGCGTTTTTGCCACACCTCACCTGATGGAGTGGGATACATACCATCTGAATGGCGCTCAAAAAGCGACGCGCCCAATAATCCTTCTAGCTTGGCGATCGCTTGGGTGATGGCTGGCTGAGATAAAAAGATATTTTCAGAAGCTCGGGTGATGCTTTTTAGCTCTGCGACCGCGAGAAATACGCGTAAATGCCGTAAGTTGGGAATTGCTATCTCCATAAGACCTCCTTATTTTTTATAAACTATATCAAAAATGAATATCAAAGAAATCAAATTGAAGGATTGATTACGTATTTTTTCCTATATATGGCCAAAATGGAACTCTCATTAAAAAAATCTAAAAATAATGCGTTCTATTTTTTAAATAGTAAAAAATAGATGTAGATCAAGGTTTGTACAGCTCGTTTGTTCTTATACTCGCTACTAATGGGTGTTTACGCCATTGAATAAAACAATCTTATAGCGAGGTAACAGAATGAGTCAGGTGAGTCATATTCCGGGCAATATTATGTTTGATGGGCCGATGGCAACGAAGGGCTACCCCTTAAATAAAATGTGTTATTCCTTTAATAACGCAAATGGGCGAAAAGTATTCCTAGCTAATGAAGACGATTATTGTGAAAAGTTTGGACTTTCTGTAGAGCAAAAACAGGCTGTAAAAAATCGTGATGTCATTGCCATGTTAGAAGCCGGTGGAAGTATTTATTATCTGGCAAAATTTGCTGGGATCTTGGGATTAAATGTACAAGATGTTGGTGGTTTACAGACGGGTATGACAACAGACGAATTTAAAGCATTTTTAGTACAGCAGGGAGATAAATAATGGCGAAAATACTTGGCGGTATCGCCACATCACATATTCCTGCCATTGGTGTAGCGATGGATAAAGGTCTTGAGCAAACACCTTATTGGAAAGATTTCTTTGATGCCTATCCACCTGTACGTGAATGGCTGTATGCGCAAGAACCTGACATCGCCGTCATTTTTTATAATGATCACGGATTAGAGTTTTTTCATGATCGCAAACCGACTTTTGCTATTGGCGCTGCAGCTCAGTATGAGAATGCCGACGAAGGTTGGGGGATTGCTGAAATTCCACCAGTAACTGGGGAAACTGAGTTGTCTTGGCATATCGTTAATCAATTGATAGAGGACGAGTTTGATATAACCGTTTGCCAAGAAATGAAAGTGGACCATGGACTGACAGTGCCTCTTACGCTCATGTGGCCAGGTCATAAATACGGTCATATTAAAGTGATTCCAATTGCGATCAACTGTGAACGTCATCCTATGCCGAAACCCAGTCGTTGTTTTGATTTTGGCAAGGCGATTGGTGACGCTATTCGTTCTTACTCTGGTAATCAGAAAGTTGTGATATTTGGAACCGGTGGTTTATCTCATCAGCTAGATGGACAGCGCGCGGGCTTCATTAATAAACCATTCGATTTATATTGCATGGATAAAATTGTGAATGAACCGGAAGCGCTTACCAAATTCACTAATTTTGACTTGGTAGAACAAGCAGGCTCTCAAGGTGTTGAGTTGAATATGTGGTTAGCGATGCGTGGCGCTTTGCAGGGAACGTTAACCGAGCTGCATCGTAGTTATCATTTGCCGATTTCCAATACGGGTGCTGGGTTGCAGTTATTGGCGACAAGCGACGCTGTCTAGGTCTAGCAATGCTGATATAATTTTTTCATTCAAAATACATGTCAAATTGTCATACAACAAAATGCGAGTTTTGGTATACGCTTCTTCTATCTTTGATAAAAGAAGCGTTTTTGTATCAGTGACCTTTGCTGCTGACGCAAGACTGAACAGGGGTATTCACTCAAGAAAGCCTTTTTAATAGAGTATTGACACTGTGTTAGCTGCAGCGCTTTTTATCTTCTAATTCTCAATTATTAACGTTATGACATTCTTTTTTGGAATACGTTGGAGGCAATTACAATGTTACATATAGGTCTAATTGGTCAGGCTATTGCCGCTTCTCGATCTCCTTCTTTACACATGATGTTGGGTGAACTAAAGCAATTGCCAGTGGATTATCAGTTGCAAGTGCCAGAAGATGATACGGCGGAATCCTTTAACACCAAGCTTGCTGAAATTCGTGCCTTAGGTTTTGTCGGCACTAATGTTACTTTTCCTTATAAACAAATCGCCATCGACAGCGCAGACGAAGTAAACGACGCGGTGAAGAAAGTCGGTGCGAGTAATACTTTGTTGCTAAAAGACGGCAAAGTGTGTGCTTTTAATACCGATTACACTGGTTTTATTCGCGGTTATAAAGGTCGAGTCGGGGATTTACCAGCAGGTAAAGTGCTGATGATAGGTGCTGGTGGTGTGGGTCGAGCAATTGGTTTTGCCTTGTTTGAAGTGGGGGCGACAGAAGTATTGGTCACCGATTTGAGCGAACGTAGCGCACAATCTTTGGTTGATGCTATTAATGAAGCTGGCTACAAGGCGCGTGTTGTTGCCAAAGAAGACATTGCAGAAGCAGCCGCAGAAGTAGATGGATTGGTAAACTGTACACCTGTTGGCCATTTGAAAAGTCCAGGTATGCCATTGGCGGCAGAACTGATTAAAGGACAGAAATGGGCATTTGATGCGGTTTATACCCCAATGGATACTGAATTCTTAGTGGAAGCTAATAAAAAAGGTCTGCAAATTGTGTCAGGCTTTGATTTGTTCTTTTATCAAGGCATCGATGCCTTCGAAATTTTCACGGGTCAGGAAATAACGGATGTGAAACCTGTTTGGGACCAGTTCCGTGAAAAATACAATGTCGTCAGTTCGTTGATCTAGAGATTGTTGGTAACTAAATAAATTCATAGGATAAATAATGGAAAGAAGACGCTAAATGGCGTCTTTTTGTCATTTATTCTATGGGGCTCAGCAACTAAGATATCTTTGCTCATGATATAGTGCATAGGTCTTACAAAAAAAATAAAAGGCCTTTAGAATTTTTATGATTAACTCCGATGACCGTAAATTGGTTGGGCAATCCGTCTATGAACAACTGCGTTCAGATATTGTGACAGGAAAGCTTTCACCCGGTGAAAAGCTTAAATTAAACGCTCTGCGAATCCGTTACAGTGCCAGTGTGAATACCTTGCGTGAAACCTTGATGCGCTTAGTATCAGACGGTTTTGTGATGTTTGTTGATCAAAAAGGCTTTTCGGTAAAACCTGTTTCTACCGCAGATTTGCGTGAATTATTAGAGCTTCGACAGATGTTAGAGTTGTCGGCCGTGCGTAAATCAATGGAAAATAAAGCGGGTCAAATGGAGTGGAAGTCAGCTTTGATAAGCGCGCATTTTCGCTTGAATTGTGTTGAAAAGCTGATGATGGAAGATGAAAGCAGTCATGTTCAGGCGTGGGAAAAAGCAGATCGAGATTTTCACGTTACCATGGTGTCTCATTGTGGTTCTCAGCAGCTTATTCGCTATCATGCTTCGGTGATTGAACTTTACATGCGTTATCAGGTATTGGCGTTGCACCGTCGGCCATTTCGCGGACAGGCCTCCGTAGAAGAGCACCAAAAATTGCTTAAACACCTTCTTGATGATGAAACCGAGTTTGTATTGGCCATTTTGGACTCGCATATTCAAAAAGGCTTGTTTTTACCGGACGCTGAGAAAATACCATTAAAAGTAAAATCTAAAGCCATCGCCTAATACTCATCCTTCGTAAGGATATTTTAACTAATGAAAAATACAGAGACTCAAAGTCAATCTAATGTATGTAACAACGAGGAAATGATGACATGGAAGCCGTAATTAGCATCATAGCCCCGATCTTTTTTCTGATCCTAATTGGCTTTCTCAGCATTCGATACTCTTTCCTTCCCCAAGCGGCGATACCTGGGTTAAGCCGTTTTGTTTTATACCTAGCTTTGCCAGCTTTGATTTTTATAAAGCTTTCCAGCATGGAGTTAAAAGAAGTCCTACATTTTGACTATCTTGCCGTGTACGCCGCGAGTGGTTTAGCCACCTTTTTTATTACTGTGTTACTTAGCTGGCGATTACTTAAAAGTGGTTTGGTAGATGCCGGCGTGAGAGGCGTTGGGGCGACCATGTCAAACAGCGCTTTTATTGGCTTTCCTGTCTTATTACAGTTTTTTGATTACCCTTTGACGCAGGCCTTTGTGATGTCATTGATGGTCGAAAATATCATTTTATTGCCAGTTTGCTTAATTTTTATCGAAACTGTGTTGGGTAAGAGCGAGAGTAACGGGAAAAGCCTATTTATGGTTGTTCTGAAGCGTATCTCAACGAATCCGTTATTAATTGCCTTGGTCGCAGGGCTAGTATTTTCTGTGTTTGAGTTGAGCTTGCCGAGCTTTATAGGCAAAGGCTTTAATTTACTGGCAGCAGCGGCCTCATCAGTGGCCTTGATTGTTATTGGCGGGTCTTTGGTGGGTGTGACGATTAAAGGTCAATGGGCTCCCATATTGCTGGTGGCGATTGGCAAACTGGTCTTATTTCCGGTGATTGTCACCTTGCTCTTGTTACTTACACCCACCATGCCAAACGAATTAAAAATTGCAGTGGTTATTTTTGCCTCGGTATCTATGTTCAGTTCTTATCCAATTGTATGTGGGGAATATGGATCGCGCAGTTTTTGTGCTAGTACTTTGCTAATTACTACCGTGTTGTCATTTTTTACCTTGAGCGTCTTACTCCGCTTTTTTGTATGAAAATATAGCAATGCGATTGATTGAATATTTACGCTGATTTATAGGAGAAATTATTATGTCTACCATCATGGTATTGAACGGCCCAAATTTAAATTTATTGGGTACTCGTGAGCCAGCAACTTATGGTTATGAGACTCTAGCAGATGTGGAAGTTATGTGCCGCGAAGCGGCATTGTCATTAGGCCATGAGGTGGAATGCCATCAATCTAACCATGAAGGTGTATTGATTGATCTAATTCATGAAGCAGGTCGCCGTATTAAAGCGGGCGAAGTATTGGGCGTAGTATTCAATCCAGGTGCTTATACTCACACATCTGTTGCTCTTCACGATGCAATAAAAGGCGCTGATGTACCGGTGATTGAAGTTCACATCTCTAACGTACACGCTCGTGAAGCTTTCCGTCATCATTCTTACATATCGCCTGCTGCAGCAGGAATTGTTGTTGGTATGGGCGTACAAGGGTATGTATTGGGCATTCAGGGCTTAGTGCATAAGCTCAAAGCTTAAGACTAAAAAAAATAGCGACGGCTAATATAAAAATACCGAATGATGCTTCTTATTTTGAAGAGATCATTCGGTATTTTTTTGAGCTTAATTATGACGTTAAACGCTTAGCTTTTGGACGATTTAGTTTTTCTCCAACGAGTCCATAAAGGGGTATGTGAGATAAAAATAAATACAATTGTTGCCAGTAGTACACAAGACAGTGGACTAGTGAAAGCTTCACCAAAAAAGCCTGCAATGCTGCCTTGTTCAGACAGAATGGCTCGTCGCCAGTTCTCGTCAATCAGTCGAGATAAAATCACCCCAAGAATAACTGGGCCAACCTGATAACCGTACTGTTTCATAAAGTAACCGATTACGCCGAACCCAAGCATCCACCAAACGTCCGTGATTGCATTGTTGATAGAGTAAGCGCCCACAATAGACAGCAAGAATATAATAGGGATTAAGACCCCTTTTGGACATTCAACTAGCTTAGCGAATAAGCGAATACCAGTTAAACCGAAAATCAATATGAAGATATTGGCGAGGGTTAAGTTACCCACAGTAAACCAAAAAATTTCGGGCTGTTCTATCATCAGCAATGGGCCAGGGTTTAAGCCGTGGATAAACAAAGCGCCAATGAATACCGCGGTTACAGCGTCCCCAGGAATACCTAAGGTCAGCATCGGAATATAAGCTCCACCTACAGCGGCATTATTTGCAGACTCCGGCGCAACTAATCCTTCTTTTGCTCCTTTGCCAAATTCAACTTCTGGGTTTTTAGTCGTACGTTTAGCATAGTCATAGGCCATTAATGCGGCAATATCGCCACCAGTACCTGGTAATGCCCCGACAATTACGCCAACCGAAGAGGATTGTAAGCTTAAAGGTAAGTAGCGTTTTACATCTTTCCATTTAGGGATGATGCGATTGATGACTTGTTTGACGCTGGCTTTATGCATGAAATGTAGCTGTGTTAAGGCTTCGGAAATACCAAAAAGTCCAATCATAACCGCAACTGGATTAATGCCATTCCAGAGTTCAACGACACCAAATGTAAAACGCTCTTCTGCTGTCAGGGGGTCAAGTCCTACCGTACCAATTAACACGCCAAACGATCCAGCTAACACACCTTTTGCAAGACTATTACCAGATAAAGAACCGACCAGCATGATGCCTAGAACACCTAGCAGCATATAATCTCTTGGCTGAAAGCTGATGGCAAAATCGCTAACAAATGGTGCTGCGACAGCTAATACGAAAATGCCAACGAAGCCTCCGATAACAGACATTACTGTTGATAAGCCAATGGCTTCACCCGCTAAGCCTTTTTGTGCGAGAGGATAACCATCAAGCGCCGTAGCAATGGCGGAAGGAGCCCCAGGAATATTTAGCAATATGGCGGTTCGAGAGCCACCATAAACGCCACCCATATATACCCCAACCATCAAACATAAAGCATTATTTACCTCCCACGAAAAGGTAAATGAGATGAGAATAGAGACTGCCATGGTGACTGATAAGCCTGGTATAGCACCTACATAAATCCCTAAAAATGTACCAAGCGCGGTAAGCGCAAGGAGTTGAGGGGAAATCCAAGAAATAGCAAAAAACGAAAGAGCTTCCATTGTATTATCCTAAAAATTTGCACTAAACCAATGAGATATGACCGCCATAATTTCGCGTTCAGGAATAATGCCTTCAGGCAAAATAACTTTAAAAATAAGTCGGAATACGCAATACACAAAGGCCAAAGAAACAAGGGTTAATCCAAGGCTGACTACCCATCCTTTACGATGTAAAAATGTCATCGCAATAAATAAGAAAATAGCGGCAGATAGAATGAAGCCAATCGGCTCTAACATAACTGCGAACATCAAAATTAACGCCATAACTACGCCGATAACCGGAGGGAATATATGCCGAATAAAACGTACGTGTGGTTCTAGTGGAAGGCGTATCGTTTTAATAAGCACCAAGCAGGCACTTATTACCATTATGCTCGTAGCGGCAAGAGGCAGTGCTCCTGATGAGCTTAATGAAGAAAACTGTGCAATGGCGTATGCCTGCCAAAACAGAAACAAACTGGCGATTAAAACGAGCAGATTGAACAGAAGTTCACCTGGTCGACGGCTAGTGGGGTGATTCATCACGACTCTCCGACAATGCTGAAAAAAAACGGCGGGGAAGAACGCTCCCCGCTAAGAGCGAAGCAATGGAAATTAGCTTCTTGGGTGATTCAAATTAATGTATCAAAATTCAGTAAATAGCCTTATTAAGGTTAAGGACGCGGAATATTGAACTCTTCTGGTGATCGCTTAGAAAAACCTGCTTCATGAACTAACCAAGAAGAAGTAGAGCGATAGCCACTTAAAAAGTAATTGGCTTCTTCTCCTGAAATATTCAGAATCGTAAAGCCACGTTTTTGCATTAAATCAATAAAATCGGGGTGAAAAGCAGCCTGTTGGAATGCGCCTTGAAGCTTCTTGACGACATCATCGGGAGTTCCTTGTTTTACAAATATTCCAAAGAATGGCCCCCAAGGTAGGTAGCTTTTTAAACCTGGGAAAGTGTCAGTGATAGGTGCTACACCTGGCAAAAGTTTATTGGCCTCTTTATCTACAAGGCCGATTACTTTCATACGACCAGCTTTAATCTGTTCAATAGTTGCGCCTAACACCGCTGGCATTACATCAATTGCGCCGCCTTGTAATGCGGTTAATGCTGGACCATCGCCATTGTAAGGGATGCTGGTGTAGTCCAATGAAATTTGTGATTGCAGCATTGCCATTATAATTGAGGTTAAACCACCATTACCCGTTGAACCAATTTTCAATTCACCGGGATGAGCTTTTACGAAATCAGTAAATTCTTGCATGTTGTTGTAAGGCGCATCATTTCTTGCAACAAAAACTGGCGTACCGCGAGCTAATATATTGATGGTGATCATGTCGTTATAATCCATGTCACCTAAGCCTAATACCTTATACATTTGTGGGTTTTCCGCTCCCATCAATAAGGTATAGCCATCATCATCTTTACTGTTGACGTATTTCATTGCGATGGCACCAACGCCACCTGTTTTATTGGTTAAGACAATGTCGACACCGAGAGCCTTTTCAGCATGAGGTGAGATGGAACGCATTACGGTATCAGTTGAGCCGCCAGCTCCCCATTGGATAATGCCTTGGATATCCTTTTCAGGAAAAGCAGCTAATGCTGTTGTGGATAATGTTAGTGCGGTTAATGCGCCAATTATTGTTTTTTTCATCATAACCTCCAGAGAATTATGCCCAGTTGGGCGTAATGCGCAAAAGGGAAAGCCTTTTGCGCTATTTGTGTGTTTTTAGTTATTGATTGGGTGATCTCGCAGCATGAAGTCCACTAAAATTTCAGCTTCCGCATTGAACATGCCTGCTCCAACCATCGTGTTACAGCCGAGGCTTCTTGCATGCTCGACCATAGGAGACACTTCTGGTTTGGTGATAGCGTCTGCAACAAATTGCTTGCTATTAAGTTTGCTAACATCTACAGGATATGGGTCGCCTGCGCGCATACCGACTGGTGTAACGTTGGCAATAAAATCAAAGCCTGTTGGATCTTGATCTCCCACTCCTGCACGGTTTGGAAAACGTTCATTTAAGCGTTTGATAAGTGAATTTAATCTATCTTGGTCGAGGTCATAAATGGCTAGGTATTCTGCCTCTCGTTGTAGAATCTCAAATGCTACCGCGGACCCAGCTCCTCCTGCGCCGATTAGTAGGGCTCGCTTACCTTTAACATCAAAACCTTCCTTTTTGACGCCATCTAAATAGCCAATACCATCAACATTGTCGCCATATAATTGGCCATTACTTTGTTTACGGATGATGTTGACAGAACCAACAAATTTGGCGCGTTCAGAGACTAGGTCACATGCGTCTAGGGCTGGGATTTTGTGTGGAATCGTAATAACAATGCCATGAACGTTTTGTGTTTTGCGTAAGGACTGCATAACGTCTATAAAGTGTTCCGGTGCTACATGCATAGGAGGAACTATGCCGTTCTCTTCTCGACGTTGCAGGATTTGCGTTAGAAATTGAGGTGAACGTACTTGGGCAATAGGGTCGCCTAGGATAGGGAAAATACGAGTTTCACCGGTAATAATAGTCATCGATCTACACTCCTGAATTAGTGTGTTTCACATGTCGCTTTTGTTTGCGACATCGTGTTTTTTTGATTGGTATTTAAAGGGTTAATCGCGTGCTGTATTGCTTTGTATGCAAACACAATAGCGGGTCCAATAGTGATGCCTGGACCTGGATAGGTTCCGCCCATAATCGAATGCAAGTCATTACCGCAGGCATAAAGTCCGTCAATCGGTTCGTTATTGATGGTTATTAATTGTGCGTGCTTATTACCGACTAAGCCTTGTGCGGCGCCGATGTCGGCAGGTTGAAGTTTCACCGCGTAGTAGGGCGGCTGATCAAGTGCGCCTATGGTTGGATTTGGCTTTTGGTTTGGATCACCATTGGCTTTTTGGTAAGCCGTACTGCCGCGTCCAAATAAGGTGTCTTCACCCGTCTTAGCTGCGCTATTAATACTGGCAATACTGCTTGATAGTAGGGTCTCATCAATTTGTAATTGCTGAGCCAGTTCGCTAATACTTTTGCCTGTTTTTAAGTAGCCATCTTGTAAATAAGGTGCTGGATTGTCGCCACCCAAGCGCACCATACCTAATCCATATTTAGCGAGCCCTTTTGCATCGGTGATGATCCACGCGTGTTTTGTATTTTTTCCGCCTTCTAGCATGGCTTTCCCAAATTCATGGTAAGAGACCGTTTCATTTACAAAGCGTTGGCCATTGCTATCGACACATAAAGTGCCTGGTTTTGAACGGTCGAAAACAAAATGTGGAAAGACGGCTTTCGTACCGTTTTTGCGTTGTCGGGTAGAAACGGGCGCCCAAAATGCTGCTTGGTCATGCCCTTGTCCATAATGAGCGCCTAATAATTCGACTTGGTGGTGTAAATTGCTGCTGTGTCCTTCAGCCGATGGGGAATCTGCTGGTAGTTGTTTTGGTAACAACTTAGCGCGTTTTTCAGGATTTCGAGCGAAACCGCCAGAAGCCAAAATAATGGCTTTGTTCGCAATCAAATGGCGAACTTCACCATTTTGGCTAAGCGTTAATCTACTTACTTTTCCTGCTGTGTTTCTATTAATAGCAAGGGTTTCAGTGTCTACGAGTAAGTCTATGTTGCGGTCGAGTAAGGATTGCAGCATTCGAGCTACTAAGGCATGCCCCATCACGCTACGACGAGTACGACCATACAAGGCCCTATCGATAGCATATTGGGTGACGATTCTAGCGGTATACAAAAATGACGTAGAAGATTTAAAGCGAGCTAATAAGTGTCCAATATCTTCACGATTTACCATCATGCCACCCAATACCGTAAATTCTGGAATGGGATGACGCAGCAAATTTAAGGCAGACCCTAAATGTTTGGCTACATAAGGGAGCGGTTCTAAAGCTCGCCCATTTAAAGAGGCATCTGGAAGATCGGCCAAATAGTCAGGATGATAAGCGCAAGCTCTAAATTTTACTTCTGTGTTATCAACTAAGGTGTGAATGGCTTCAGCCCCAGACTCTAAAAAAGCCTCTCGCAGCGAACGTTCACTTCGATCACCCACAGCATGATCAAGAAAGTTCATCACCTTCTCTTTGGTGTCATTCATTGGCGTGTCTTTGAGATATCGCGTCATTGGAACCCAAGTGGTACCACCAGATAATGCAGTAGTTCCTCCCACATAATGGGTATGCTCAATCAGTAACACTTTTTGACCTTCAATTGCGCCAAAGAGCGCTGCTGCCATGCCTCCCGCACCAGCACCTAATACGATGATGTCGTATTGAGTCTGGTCTAAGCATTGTTTTAAACCTTTGTATGGGTCTAGTTGGCTCATCACTTATTACCTGTTTATTTACTCTTAAAAAGAGTTTGTTTTTGTCTTTATGTTTTATACTATTTCATAATGTTGAAACTGTTTCAATAATTAAAATAGTTTCCATTGTGGTTTTTTTTTGCTAGTGTGAATAGAATCACTTCCAAGCAGTGTCTAAAAAGACACATAAACAAACTTGGGAGACAGTGATATGAGCAGTGCATTAGCAAAAGCGCTCTCTGTAATGGAGTTTTTGGCTTACCAACCTATCGGTAGTGCCGTGAGCGATATTGCCAAATCGTTAGATATGCCAATCAGTGGCGTGCATCGATTGCTAAAAGAATTAGAAGGTTTGGGTTATGTGCGGCAAGTCCGAGGCATGGGGGACTATGAGTTAACCATCAAGTTGGCTTCGCTTGGTTTAGCGTTTCTTGGGCAGACAGGCATTGGCAATATTAGCCAGCCTATTTTAGATGAACTAGCTCAGCAGACTCGTGAACTAGTGCGTTTGTCCCTAGCTGACAATGGTGATTTGGTTTGGGTTGGCGTATCGCAAGGTTCAACATCTGCATTGCGCTATCAGCCAGGGCAAGACCAAGGCAAGGTGGTTCATCTCGCTTCTTCGGCTGGTGGACAAGCTTGGTTAGCGGGCATGAGCGATGAAGAAGCTATCTCTTTGGTCATGCGCCAAGGCTTAGTCAAAGATAATGCGCCGGGTGTTTCCGCGCCAGTTACGGTGGCGGATCTATTGTCGGTATTAAAAACGGTACGTGAGCGCGGTTATGCCGTGAATCATGACAGCTATTTAGATGGCATGGCTGCTATTGCCATGGTGGTGCGTAATCCGGATAGCGGAGAACCCATCGGAGCAGTCAGTGTTGCCGGGCCATCGGTAAGAGTTACGCCTGAAGTAATGGAGACTTATGTAGAGCCATTGCAGCGGGCAGCAATAGCGCTAGGAGACGCGAGTAGAGCCTCGTTGTATTTCTCCAAGCGGGAGTAAATAACAACGATAGACAGGGCCCTAGAATGGCAAGAAAGTTCCCAATAACAACACCTCTTTCAAATCAATATGATGTCATTGTAGTTGGCTCTGGAGGCGGCGGGTTAAGTACCGCTGTACGTGCAGCTCACTTAGGGCTTTCGGTTTTATTATTAGAAAAAACTGATGCTCTGGGTGGAACAAGCGCTTGGTCTGGTGGCTGGTTGTGGATTCCACGTAATCCACTTGCCATAAGAGCAGGTATTCATGAAGACGCAGAAGAACCTCGACGTTATATTTGCAGTGAAATGCAAACCGATAGCCTCGATCCTCGTTTGGACGCATTTTTAGAAAGCGGACCAGAAATGGTCGATTTCTTTGAAACTCAAACAGCCCTTAATTTTGTTGATGGCAATGCTATCCCTGATTTCCATGAATTAGACGGTCATGCTCTTGGTGGTCGTTCTGTTGCCGCAGCACCTTTTGACGGTCGTCAGCTAGGTAAATGGAAACATCATGTTCGTCCACCTTTGTCGGTAATTTCACTCTGGGGAATGGGGATTGCTAGTGGTGCGGATATGCGCCACTTTTTTAACGCTACTCGCCGTTTATCTTCCATGATGTACGTTACCAAACGATTAACTCGCCACGCCTTGGACTTGGTGAGATTTGGTCGCAGCACCCAATTAGTAAATGGTAACGCTTTGGTAGGTGCATTATTGAAAAGTGCGTTGGATTTAAACGTTAGGGTGCAAACCAATGCGTCTGTTTCCACGCTTATTAAAGATGATCAAGGTCGTGTTACCGGTGTCGAAGTGATCATCAACGACCAGCTACACAGTATTTCTGCAAGCAAGGGTGTGGTGATGGCTACGGGTGGTTTCCCTCATGACACAAAACGCCAGGCTGAACAATTTAAAGGTAATACTGGGTTTGGTCACTATTCTGCCGCCCCTAAAAGCAATACAGGTGATGGGATTAATATGGCGGAGTCCATCGGCGCCAAAATATGTGATGATCTAGCAAACGCTGGCGCTTGGAGTCCTGTTTCTTTAGTGCCAAATGGCAAAGAGCAAATTCATTTTCCACATCTAATCGAGCGTGCCAAACCCGGCATTATTGCCGTGCTACCAAATGGAAAGCGTTTCACCAGTGAAGCGAATTCTTATCATGATTTTATGCGCGCTTTGTTTGATGCAAGTCCAGCAGATAGCCAGCCTTATTGCTGGTTGTTAGCAGATCATAAAGCTCAACGACGTTGGGGGCTGGGTTGGTCAAAACCTTTTCCATTTCCAACATCTTACTTTGAGCGTACAGGCTATCTAATAAAAGGGAAAAGTCTTGCCGATCTTGCTCTTAAATTAGGCGCTCCCGTAGATGCTTTGACCGAAACTGTAGCGCGTTTTAATTGCGACGCTAAGATCGGTTTTGACAGTGAATTTCAGCGTGGAGAATCGCCTTATAACCATATTCAAGGTGATCCAGAACAAACGCCTAATCCTTCTTTAGCAGCATTAGAGCAGGGGCCTTTTTATGCGGTGAAGATTGTACCGGGGAGTTTGGGCACATTCTCTGGTGTGAAGACTAATGAGCATGGGCAAGTGTTACGTCCCGATCAGTCTGTAATTTCAGGCTTATATGCTGTTGGTAATGATATGTCGAGCATCTTTGGTGGCCACTATCCAAGTGGCGGCATTACTTTAGGTCCAGCCATGACATTTGGTTATCGAGCCGCCAACCATTTAGCAGAGTGATGTCTCTGCACTTTTGAAAAATCTTTTAAAACAACTCTTAAAAAGGAAAAAAATCATGAAGTATTATGATATTGCGACACTGAAAACCGTTATTTTTGGTGCTGGTAAAGCTGCGGCAGGCATTCAGGCATTTTTGGAAGCGCCGGAAGCTAAGGGTAAATTATTAGGTGCTTGGTTTGCTGATGTTGGTCACTTAAATGAAGTTTATATTCTTCGTGGCTATGAAACCGAGCAAGATTTAATTGAAGAGCGTAAGCGTATTCGTCTTTCAAATGATCCGTTCAATTGCGGCGACTTATTGGTTGATTTACATATGGATAGCTATATTCCTTTGGACTTTATGCCTCCAGTTGAGCCAGGTGAGTTTGGTCCTGTTTATGAAATTCGCACCTATCATACTAAATTGAACGGCTTGGCTCCGACGATTGAAAAATGGCGTGAAGCTGTGCCACCTCGTACAGAGTATTCTGCGTTAACAATAGCTATGTATTCGCTAGATGGCGGTCCTCGCTTTACTCAAATTTGGCCTTATAAATCAGCTAACGAACGTGCTGAAATACGTGCAAAAACCGTTGCTGAAGGTGTTTGGCCGCCAAAAGGTGGCCCTGATTGGTTAACGCCAGACATGACATCAACTTTGGCAATGCCGATGGCATTCTCTCCTCTTAAATAAGGTACTTGCCATGGCTTATTCGTTTTCTCTTGCTTTCCTAACCTTGTTTGATGTTTCGCCAAGTGAAGCGGTCGAAATCGCTGCTAAAACGGGTTTTTCCCATGTCGGTTTCCGTCTTCTGCCCTCCGCATCGGAGGGGCTTTATCCTCTGATGATGGATGATAAAGTGTTTAAAGAAACGCGAGCAGCCATGCAAGACACAGGGATCAAATTAGCTGATATTGAAATTGTACGTCTTGGAGAGGCTTTTCGCGTGGAAGATACTTTTCGTTTCTTGGAGCGAGGGGCTGTTTTAGGGGCGAAAAATGTACTGGTAGCGGGCGATGATGCTGATGAGGCACGTTTGATTGAGAACTATGGTGAATTCTGTGAAGCTGCTCATCATTATGGTATGACGGCAGACTTGGAGTTTATGCCATGGACCAAAGTGCCTAATATTGCATCGGCATTACGGGTCGTTGACGGTGCGAATCAATCAAATGGTGGCGTACTCATTGATGCATTGCATTATCATCGAGCGGGCATGAAGCCGCAGGATGTAAAAACGATTGATCCTAAGTGGCTTCATTACGTTCAGTTTTGTGATGCGATGGCTGAGTTTGATCCAACTACAGAAGGTTTGATTCATATCGCTCGTCAAGCACGCCTAAACCCGGGTGAAGGTGAAATTGATTTGGTATCGCTTCTACAAGCAATACCAGACGAAATGGTGTTGAGTATCGAAGTGCCAAACTTCGATTACGCTAAAAAGCAATCACCTACCGAACGCGCAAGTCGAGCGTTGGATGGAATGAAAAGTATTATTGAAAAAGCACAATCATAATATTTTTTTATATGTAACAGCCCAAAAAAACGAACAGTCTCACTGTGAGTTTTTTGGGGCTCTGTTCAGTCTGAAGAAACGGGTAGCGCATGAGGGCCACTTTGTAAGGACTCAATTAAATACTCAACACATAACTTTAGTGTTGCTGAATAGGTGAGACGTGATGGTGTCACTGCCCAAATATCGGTTTGTTGAGTGTAATCCGGTAAGATGCGTACCAGTTTTCCTTTGGCTAATTTATCGTGAATATCCCAGTCAGATAGCATCGCAATGCCTAAACCTTGTTCAGCCCACTCGTGGATCACGTCAGCGTGGTTAGATCCCATACCGCCAGTAATACGAACGGCAGATTCCTCTTTATTGTTCTGCAAACGCCATACACCTAGCATTTGATCTCTTTGTCGGAATAATAAGCAATCGTGCAAAGCCAAGTCATCTAATGTCTTAGGTGTTCCTTTACGTTCTAAATAAGCTTTAGAAGCACAGAGTATTCGTTGGCTTTTTACTACTTTATGACTGATTAAGTGTGGTTCGGTTACATCTCCTGCACGAATGTCGATGTCATAGCCTTCATTGAGCATATCGACACGACGGTCGACCAACTCTAACCAAATATCGAGCTCTGGATATTCTTTCGCTAGCTTCGATAAGATTGGTGCAATGTAGTTTCTTCCTAAGCGTAAACTGGTGCTGATGCGAAGTTTTCCTGAAGGGCGAATGCGTGCGCTTGATACGTCTTGCTGTAGGCGAGTGGCGGCATCTAATACTTGTAATGCGCGCGTGTGTGCCAAGATACCTTCACTGGTGATTTGCACAGAACGAGTGGTGCGGCGAAACAGCAGCACGCCAAGTGACTTCTCTAGATCAGCGATGCGCTTACTAACAGAGGCTTGTGCCATGCCAAGCTCTTCCGACGCTCCAACAAAGCTACCAGTTTTTACGACCGCACAGAGGACATTTAGGTCTGTTAAGTTCCATTTATTATTCGTCATATCTTAATAGTGAATTAGTTTTTTGGTTAATTATTTGTGAAAATCGATTTATTACTATCATAGAAGGACAAATAGAAAAGGCAAGATTTCTACCCTGATTAATAATAAAGATAATAAGAGGATAAAAAATGGAGCAGTTAAATATTACTGTAGTTGGCGCTGGATTGATTGGTTTGTCACACCTAGAACGCATTTACCAACATCCAGAATGCCGAATCGGTGCCATTGTAGACCCTTCAGAGAATGCAAAGGCAATAGCAGAGCAATACAAGGTCCCTCTATTCACTACGTTAGCGCAACTATTTGAAAGTGCTCAGCCTGATGGCATTATTCTGGCGACGCCAAATCAATTACATGTTGAACAAGCTTTGGAATGTATTAAACATAACGTTTCAGTGTTGATTGAAAAGCCAGTTTCTCAATCTATTGAAGAAGGCAAAGTGCTATTAGATGAAGTAAATAAAACAGGTAATAAGGTACTAGTGGGTCATCATCGTGCATATAGTAGCATCATGGAAAAAGCCCGAAATTTAATTAAATCAGGCGTTATTGGCCGTCCTGTTGCCGTGATGGGCAGTGCGCTATTTTATAAACCAGATAGCTATTTTTTGGAGGGTATGTGGCGTACGCAAAAAGGCGGTGGGCCAATATTGCTAAATTTGATTCATGAAATTGGTAATTTACGCTACTTATTAGGTGAGGTTTACGCAGTCCAAGCTATGAGTTCGAACACAGTGCGTGGTCATGAAGTGGAAGACACAAGTGCCATTACTTTACAGTTTGAAAATGGGGTATTAGGGACCTTTTTACTGTCTGATACAGCGGCGAGTTCCAGAAGTTGGGAACAGACCTCACAAGAAAATAAAGCCTATTCCAGCTATGAGGATGAAGATTGTTATCATATTGCTGGAACGGAAGGTTCGCTGTCTATTCCTACTATGCGTATTAAACGCTACCTTAAAACTGAAGACAGATCTTGGTGGAAACCGTTTGATTGTTCCGTAGAAACTTCACAACGAGATGATCCATTAGTTGGGCAGATAGATCATTTTTGTCGAGTAATTCGTGGCGAAACTGAACCGCGCGTTAGTGTTCAAGATGGCTTACAGAATCTCATGGTGGTGGATTGTATTGTTAAAGCAGCTCAAACTGGGGCTAGGGTGCAGGTTGCTAAAATCGAATAAACTAAACGTCTAATAGACAGACAAGGCATTAACTCACTCCCATTAATGACAAAATAACAGCGAGTGTAACGAATGACACTAATGTGGTGACCAATAAAATACTTGCACAAAGAGAGCGGAAACCATATTGGCTACCAATAATTGGATAAATACTCATCATAGGAACTGCCGCAATCAAGATGCCGCCGAGCAAAAGGTTGCGGTCCATTTCCGGCATAAAGAGCGCCACGACAGCAATCATCAACGGATGTAGTACTAGTTTTCCTGTGGTGACAAAACAAATGTCTTTGGCATTGCCTGTTAGGCTGGTTCCGACTAATGAACCTCCAAGCACAATGAGTGCGAGAGTCGCGGATGCGCCGGATAACATGACTAATACTCGATCAATTACTGCAGGTAGTTCTAGGTGAAAAGTCGATGCTAATACCCCGCCAGTGACGGCTAGAATTAACGGATTTTTGATCAACCTTTTTACCACAGTATAGAACATGTAGGTGGGTTTAAGACCTTGGCCTCTGGATGAGCTGATTTCTAAAATCACAAAAGTGATGGGTAGAACCAAAATGTTCTCAATGATTAACGACATGGCAAACGCCGCCGTTGGGGGATTACTGAATGCCAGCAACATCACAGGATAGGCAAAGAACGCAGAGTTTGAATTTGCCATCCCCACGCCTTTTAATGTGCTCTCGATTAAAGAACGGTTCATTATTTTTAAGCTGATCAATACGCCGATTAGCATGGTTAATAAGGAGCCGATGGCGTAAGTGGCGAGATAGGTTGGAACAATGACCTCATCAAACTCCATTCTGGCCAAGGTACTAAAAATCAATGCAGGAAGCGTGAAATACATGACGATTTTTGCCATGCCCGCAATGGTGTCACCAGGAACCAATTTAACGCGAACTGCAAAGTACCCCAACATTATCATGATAAAAATCGGGGTTGTGATCGCAATAATGGTCAGCATCTATGGTTCCTGTATGGGCGGTTTAAATTGCGGGTTCATCTTTATGATGATGATCAATTGGTTTGTAATAGCTGTCTAAGGTTTGTGCAGTATCTCGAATCGCATTCATAAAGAGTTTAAGCGCCATAGAGGGAACCGAGTCCGCTCGTGTTGTTAAGCCAACTGCTCCTAGCGTTTCTTTTGTGTCGATAGGCAATTCATCCAGTTCACCATCAGAAATTTCGCGAGCTACTACACCACGCGAAATGATCCACACCGCATCGTTATTACGAATAAACTCCTTACCAAATGAGTCTGATACAGTATCGATTCTATCGGTCAGGGTACTAACGCCTTGGGACAATAAAAAACGGTCTACATAGGGCGCGGTAATAGAACCTTTTGGTGGATAAAGTACAGTGTAATTGGCAATATCACTGATCTGGAAGTTTTCTTTTGTCAGCAATGGGTGATTTGGGCGAACAGTAAAAGCCACTTGCTCTGAGTACAAATGTTGGAACGACAAGCCCGACATAGCTTCTGGAACGCCTAAGCGTCCAACGACTAAATCCAATTCCCCAACGCGTAACTGACTCATTAATAAGGCATTTTGGCCAGAGACTAAATGCAGGCGTACATCAATTCCGCCAGTACGAAAGCGCTTCACGGATTCTGGCAAAATACTGGTCGCAACAGTAGGCAATACACCAATACTAATACGGCTGATGCCTTTTTGTTGCGCTTGTGCAACACGTTCGGTGCCTTCTCGTAATGCCGCGACGCTGGTGCTGGCGTGTTCTAGAAACACATTGCCGAATGGAGTAAGTTCAACGCCTTTTTTACTACGCTCTAATAGTCTAACGCCCAGAATGTCTTCTAGTTCTTTGAGTTTTTTCGATACGGCGGGTTGGGTCAGAGCCAGTACATCAGCAGCGCGAACAACGCTGCCTTGGCGAGTGACTTCTAAAAAGCATTGAAGGTGGCGATATTTAATACGGTTTTCTAACATAAAAAGTCTCCCATCGTACTCGCATGGTTTCAGTCGCTGCTAATTGGCTATTAGGTAGTCAGCCACTAAGTAAGAAACACTAAGGAATCAGGCTCATTATAAGCGCTAATAAGGGAATGATTTTTCTATATTACACTCCTATATCACGTTTTTGGAAAGGAGCTATGTATTCCTTTTTCGATATATTTTTAGCGCTTTATTTCATTCTTAATATGACTCTCAATATAAAAATCTTGTGCTAGCATCAATATTAGTAAATATAGAAGCAAAAATCAGGTTTGTTTCTCATATATCGTTTTCGTTATGAAATGTAGACAGTCAGGGCGTAAGAATGAAGACAGCACTCGCAACCGTTACCATATCTGGCACGCTGAGAGAAAAATTCGAAGCGGCGGCAAAAGCCGGTTTCCAAGGCGTGGAAATCTTCGAGAATGACTTAACTCAGTTTGATGGTACGCCAAAAGATGTGCGTCGTATGGCGCAAGATCTAGGCTTGGAAATTATTGCTTTGCAACCATTCCGTGATATGGAAGGTATGCCTGAGCCAATGCGCTCGCAAAAGGCAAAGATGTTGCAGCACAAAATCGATGTAGCTCATGAGTTGGGTACGAATCGTTTGTTATTTTGCAGTAATGTGCAGCCTTACTCTTCTGCGGATCGTGACGTTTGCGCGGCGGATTTATTTGCTCTTGCTGAAATAGCCAAAAAAGAAGGCATCATGCTGGGTTATGAAGCCCTAGCTTGGGGTTACCATATTGCCGATTATCATGAAGCATGGGATCTGGTTAAACGTGTTGATCACCCGAACTTGGGTATTATTTTAGATACCTTCCACATGTTTTCCCGTGGTAATACGCTAGATGTTCTGCGTGATGAAATTCCGCTAAACAAGATTGCGCTGGTGCAAGTGGCCGATGCGCCAAGTCTACAAATGGACGTGTTGCAATACAGTCGACATTTCCGTTGTTTCCCTGGCCAAGGCGACATGCCAGTGGTCGAGTTTTTACAAGTTTTGAAAGACAAAGGGTTTGATGACTATTTGTCCCATGAAATTTTCAACGACGAATTCCGTTCTTCTTCACCACTAGAAAAAGCCATTGATGGCATGCGTTCATTGATTTGGCTTGATGACCAAACAGTGAGTAAGCGTGAAGAAAAAACCGCCCCTATTGTGGCTCCACAAATTAGCGATGTGGAATTTATTGAATTTGCGATTGAAGGCGAAAGCGGAGAAGCGCTGACCAATACTTTGGCTCAGTTGGGTTTCCATGAAACACATAAACATCGCTCTAAAAACGTTAGCTTGATGCGTCAGGGCAATATTAACCTGATCCTCAACCGCGAGCCGAAAAGCCAAGCCCACGAGCATTTCCAAAAGCATGGAGTATCGGTTTGTGCGATGGCGTTTGCCTCTGAAAACGTCAAAGCTACTTTGTCTCTTGCTGAGCGTTATCGAGTTGAGCGTTTTGATAATCAGGCCGGTCCAGGTGAACTAAATATTCCAGCACTTCGCGGTATTGGCGATAGCTTGGTGTACCTTGTTTCAGCAGACGCCGCAGTACGTTTTTTCGAAGTGGATTTCAAACCAATTCAGGGTATTCAAGGCGAGTCTGGTGTTGGCTTAACGCGATTTGATCACATTGGCCAAACGGTTTCCAATACCGACTTTTTATCAGCGACTTTCTTTTATAAATCGTTGTTTGGTTTCGATATCGATGCCAGCCAAGACTTGCCGGATATTCATGGATTGGTCGTGAGTCGTACGGCGCTAAGCAAAGACAAGCGCGTACGTATTCCATTGAATATGACCAACGCACGTGGCGCGTCGGCACAGCGTTTTATTCAGAAATCAAAAGGCTCTGGTGTGCATCAAATTGCTTTTGCTTGTGATGATATTTTTGCTGCGGCAAAAAACATTGATAGCGAGAAGCAGTTACCGATTCCACACAACTATTATCGTGATATTGAAGCGCGCTTTGGTTTGCCTGCAGAGATGATTAAAAAATTACAGTCACACAACATCATGTATGACCAAAATGACGAAGGTGAATTCTTCCATTTCTATACAGAAGAAGTACATGGCGTCTTTTTTGAAGTTGTACAACGAGTTGGTGATTACAGCCGTTATGGCGAAGCGAATGCATTTGTCCGTCTTGCCTCACAGGCGCGCCAAGAGAAAAAATAAATCATTGTCATTGCGGGGAATGATTTATTTTAGGCGTATTCATTTGTGAGGAAATTACGCCGGAGGAAGGAAACTTCCTCCGGTTTTTTTTGCTTTAAAAAATGGAAATACAGCTGTGTCTTTTTGTTATTTGGCGGTTACTTGGAACCGACCAACCAGCGAGTTGAGCTTCAAGGCAGACAATCCAACGCGGGACGAACGTCTTTGTAGTGCAGCAATCGAGCGTTGCATTTGTTCTGTCGCTGCACCCATTTCATGTGCGGTTTTCGCATTTTCTTTGTTGCTTTCGTTGAGCAATAAAATAGCCTCAAACATGGTGTCGACTAAGGCGTATAAAGCACTGTCGCCAGTGTTGGTTTGTTCGTTTGCCATGAGATTTTTATCGACATTTTCTGCGCCTTTTTCCATAAAACTCACCGCACTGCGTGTTTCTTCCTGAATACCTTCTAGCATGGCTTGTATTTCTTCTGCAGCGGCGGCTGTTTTGGACGCTAGACTGCGTACTTCATCGGCCACGACGGAAAATCCACGTCCATGTTCGCCCGCTCTTGCGGCCTCAATAGCGGCGTTTAATGCCAATAAATTAGTTTGGTTGGTGATGTCCGAAATGGTGGTAATGATACCGGCAACTTCATTGGTTTTTTGATCTAGTGACTTTACCGATTCAGCTGTGGCTCGCACTACATCGCGTATTTCTTGTGTGCCTGTTTTGGCGTCTAGCAAGCGAGATTGTGTTTCTGCTGCCACTTGATTCATCGCTTGCTTCAAATCATCCGCGGTTTTCGATGCGTTTTGCACTTCGTCTATTTGTTGCTGAAACACTGTCAGCATGCTTTCAACCGTAGATTCGAGATAGTGCGAGGCTTGGCTTGCTTCTTCATTAGTGCGAACCATAAAGTCATTAGACTTTTTGACGTTGGTGCTGGCAGAGATAACTTGTCCCATAGTGGTATCAAGATTATCTATAAAACTATTCATCCAGCGTCCCATATCGCCGGTTTCGTCGTTGGCAAGATCGTCGTCAAGGCGCTGCTTAAGGTTGCCTTCACCCTCTGCGATGGTTTGAATTACTTCCGTCATTTGGCTCATGCTGCTGCTTATTTTTTTGGTGCTGAGTCTATTAAATAGCAGCCCTGCGACGGTTAAGCTGGCGAAAGCCGCCAAGCTGGTCAAGACAATGGATAAGTTGGTGTAAGCCTGTAATGAAGTGCTGACGATAAGAGGCACGCTGGAAGCCAATAGGTAGCTTTTCATTAATTTTAGATTGATAGAGCGACGACGATAGACTTCTTCCAAATCGCCTTCACACATCATCCCCCAAGTGTCTGGGCTGCCTTTTAACTGAAAGGTAACGCCTTTGCCGATAACAGGAATATGTCGGTAGTCAGAATAACCGGGGTAAGTCACAAAAAGATTCTGGCCGTTCTTGATGGTTTCTCTTACACCGGGATGTAATTCTTTTGTTGCTGGGTCAGTAAAGCGGATTTCAAACTCTGTGTGTTGTTGAACTTTAACTGTTCCCCAGTTTGTGGTTATTCCGCTTTTTAGGTTTTCGCCATGGCTGAAGGTGTTATCTTCAAAACGTGAGCGGGAAAGTGCTGTTCCGGGTAATAGGGATTTGTCGAACTCAGACTTCACCATGAACAAATAGTTGTCGCCGGATTCTTTATAAATGTGTCCCGCTTCGCGCTGGATTAGATCGCCAACTACATCATTGGGAACGCGAGCGCAAATAGCACCAACGCTGATGCCGTTTTGTTTAATTGGCAGGTAAAACATCAGGGTCACTGCATCATGGAATTTTGAGCTGGAAGCGCCGATGCTTAGCGTGTTTTGGTCCACGTATGGTCCATGGAGGAACTGATGATTTAAGCCAGCTTCTACTGCTTTAGCTTGTAAGTCTGTCTTATTGACACGGTCTTTTGTGGTGGAATTGAGCACTTTGCCTTGCGTATCAATCACGAAGTATTCAGACACGTCAGGCACTATACTTAGACGTTCTTCTAGCGCTTCTTGTTCAATATGAGGGAATGAGCTAGTTATTATTTCTAATAAAACTTCTAATTGTGACCATTGATTATTCACCCAAGTATTGAGTAGTTTTACCCTTGTGTTGGCGATGCTTTCAAAGGTTTTTTCAATATTGGGGTAAGTGTCTTTATTTAAGTAGCATGACCAAAAGAGAGAGAGTCGTCCGGTATTGCCAAACCAAGGTAACCAACGACGTTCTTTTGCTGAAAGTAACATCTGATTGCTTTTCAAACTCATATCTATATTGCTCCGTTGCGTTAAGCACTACTTCGTTGCATGCGCTTAGGGGGAGCTTATAAAAAGCAATTTTTTTGCCATTGTTTTTTCAATATAAAACTTTAGTTTGATGCACTGCTAACTTATAAAAATACCTTATCATTCGACTGAATATGAAGAGTAAAACAGTGTTTTATTTAATGGCGGATTTTTAAAGTTGCACCAAATTGGTGTATTTGTTTTTTTATTGCTCTCTGTTGGTTCTTTTTGGCGATAAAAGGTAATTTTTTGACGTTTTTAGTTTTAAGTTAAGTTTTGAGTAGGAATAGAGAATGAATCTTTTTGGTGGTGATAAAGTAAAAAACACTGACTACCTCATCTATAAAATTGGTAGTCAGTGTTTGCTAAGCAACAATTAAATGAATTAACGGAAAAGTTTCCGCTTCAGCCATTTTGTCCAAATAGGAGATTGCGTAAATAGAATTAAAACAATCACACTAAATAGCACTGTTGAAAGTGGGCTGTGGAATAGGTTAATAAATAAGTCCCCAACACTGCCACGTTCAGACAGAATAGCACGACGCCAGTTTTCGTCAGTCAAGGAACTCAAAATAACACCTAAGATTACTGGGCCAACGGGAAAACCGTATAGACGCATAAAGTAGCCAAATACACCAAAGGCGAGCATCCACCAAATATCCGTAATGGCATTGTTAATCGCATAAGCACCAACAATAGACAAAAGGAAAATTAACGGAATCAAAATGCCTTTAGGGCATTCGACAATTTTCGAGAAAAGTCTAATGCCAGTTAAGCCAAAGATCAGTACGAAAATGTTCGCTAGTGTGAGGTTACCGACGGTAAACCAGAACATATGAGGCTGTTCGATAAGCAACAAAGGACCTGGGTTTAAACCATGAATAAATAAGGCGCCGATAAACACTGCTGTTACTGCGTCCCCAGGGATACCCAAGGTTAACATTGGAATATAAGCACCACCGACAGCAGCGTTATTCGCCGATTCTGGTGCGATCAAGCCTTCTTTAGCACCTTCACCAAATGGAACTTTTGGATTCTTAGTTACGCGTTTAGCATGGTCGTAAGCCATCAGCGCGGCAATATCACCACCGGTTCCGGGTAACGCTCCTACAATGACGCCAATGAAAGACGTTTGTAAGCTCAGCGGCATGTACTTTTTAATGTCTGACCATTTTGGAATGATGCGAGATATCTTCTGCTTCACTACGGCCTTGTTCATGTGGTGTAACTGGTGCAAGGCTTCAGAAATACCAAACATACCAATCATTACCGCAACAGGGTTAATACCATCCCAAAGCTCGACAACGCCAAACGTAAAGCGCTCTTCGGCTGTCATTGGGTCTAGTCCAACGGTACCGATCAATAGTCCAAGAGCGCCAGCAAAAATGCCTCGAGCCAAACTGCTGCCAGACAAAGAGCCTACTAGCATAATGCCAAGCACGCCCAACATCATGTAATCGCGCGGTTGAAAGGTAATAGCAAATTCACTCACCGTTGGTGCGGCAATAGCCAAGACGATAATGCCGACAAAGCCACCGACCACGGACATAATTGTAGATAAACCAATGGCTTCCCCAGCTAAACCTTTTTTCGCCAAAGGATAACCATCTAGAGCCGTAGCAATAGCAGAAGGAGCACCTGGGATATTAAGCAATATAGCGGTACGAGAGCCTCCATATACCCCACCCATGTAGACACCAACCATAAGACACAGTGCGTAATTTACATCCCATGAGAAGGTAAATGAGATCAAGATAGAAACGGCCATAGTGACCGATAAACCGGGAATAGCGCCGACGTAAATACCCAAGAAAGTTCCTAGTGCTGTTAAGCCTAGTAATTCTGGGGACAACCAAGACATGGCGAAATAATTAAAAGCATCCATAAGGTGACTATCTCCACAAAGACTTTATTGAGGATAGGATTTCGCGCTCAGGTACGATGCCTTCGGGAAGCACGACTTGAAAAACGAGGCGGAAAATGATGTATACAACAATCAGTGCGAACAGCGTAATAGCGAGTGTTATGAGCGGACTGCGTCGATATAAAAATTGGATGGAAATGAATAGGAAAGCAAAACTAGTAAGAATGAATCCTAAGCTTTCCAGCACCACTGAGTAGATCAAAATCAATGCCATAATGGTTGCAATAACTGGCGGGAAACAGTGATAAACGAAACGAACATCCTTTGCTGCAGGTACTTTCAACGTGTTCAAAAAAGTCACACAAGATGCCAATATCATGGCAGCAGAAGCGGCAAGTGGAAACGCGCCAGGAGAGCTTAACGAGCTGAATCCTGAAATATTATAAGCTTGCCAAAATAGATAAACACTTCCTAAAACCAATAGAAAACAGAATATGCGTTCACCAGGTTTACGGGTTTTGATCATAGGAGATTGACTGGACATGGTAACTCCAGATAAAGCAAAAAGAGGAGACGCGACTTATTGTCAGTTAAGTCGCGTCTAGGGATCAAAATGGAACGATAACCTTATGGTTTACGGATACCAAACTCTTCTGGTGAAAACTTACTAAAGCCTGCATCATGCACTAACCAAGAAGATGTTGAACGGTATGCTTCTAGGAAGTAATCGGCTTCTTCACCTGAAATATTCATGATGGTGAAACCGCGCTTTTGCATTAGATCAACAAAGTCTTTGTTGAAAGCGGCTTTTTGGAAGGCTGCCTGCAATTTTTCTACCGCTTCATCAGGTGTGCCTTTTTTCACGAACACGCCAAAGAAAGGTCCCCATGGTAGGTAAGACTTCATGCCTGGTAGTGCATCAGTGATAGGTGCAAGGTTAGGCAGAAGTTTATTGGCTTCAACATCAACAATACTAATGGCTTTCATGCGGCCAGCTTTGATTTGTTCGATAGTAGCACCTAGTACGGCTGGCATTACATCAATAGCACCGCCTTGAAGAGCCGTCAATGCTGGGCCATCACCATTATACGGAATGCTGGTGTAGTCTAGTTTGACTTGAGAATCCAGCATGGCTGTAACAATAGAAGTTAACCCGCCAGGGCCTGTAGAACCAAATTTCACTTCGCCTGGATGGGCTTTTGTATACTCAATCAGTTCTTGCATCGTGTTAAATGGTGCGTCGTTGTTAGCCACAATAATTGGCGTACCACGAGCTAGCACATTGATCGCGATCATATCGCTGTAATCAATATCAGAAAGCCCTAAAATTTTGTACATCTGAGGATTTTCAGCCCCCATTAAAAGCGTGTAACCGTCGGCAGCTTTCGCATTAACATACTTAGTTGCAATAGCACCAACACCGCCAGTTTTGTTGGTTAGGATAATGTCTCCGCCAAGCTCTTTTTCAACGTGAGGGGCAATAGAACGCATAACCGTATCGGTTGAGCCGCCCGCTCCCCATTGGATAATGCCTTGTATATCTTTAGTTGGATAATCGGCGAAAGTTAGAGATGAAGATAAGGATAGTGCTGCTAGTAACGCTATTGTTGTTTTTTTCATTAGGGGCCTCTGTAGCGTCCATCTTTTGATGGTTTTGGCTTTGTTAGTGTTTTTATTATTAGCGATAGATACTTGATCAATCCTTGAGCTAGTATTTCGCAACCGCTATAACCTTAGCTGATCGATGATTGTTGATAAAGGCTGTATCGATTCCATATGTTACTCATTTTATTGCCTTTTAGTTATAGATAGCTTGGTTAAAATATGTAATTTACTATTTATCTAAGAGACGAAACAGAAAGAGTGAAAGAACCTATTAATATCAACTTATTGATATTAATAGGTAAAGGTAAGCGATGTTTTTATAGCGCGGTTGAAAAAGCGATGCGAGTAAGGTTTTCAGTCTGGTCAGTTTTCACCACCACATTGTCTTCAATACGAATGCCACCATAGGGCATGAAGTATTTAATGCGCGCCATATCGCAACCGTGATTTGATACTTCTGCCTGCATCTTGTCGATCAGCATTGGAATGAAATACAAGCCGGGTTCAATGGTGATCACCATATTCTGTTCTAATGTTCTTGTGAGGCGTAAAAAAGGAGCGTGCTCGTCTGGCATGCTTAAGGTGCCCGCTTGATCAATTTGATGGCCACCCACATCGTGAACCTGCAAGCCAAGCAAATGACCCAAGCCGTGAGGAAAGAAAACTTGTGGAATGCGTTTTGCTAGTTGCTCTTCAACGCTTAAAGCACAAATCTTATGTTCAAGCAGTAATGCCGCAATACCTGCTAGCGTGTTTTGGTGCAAATCGCGGAAGGCAACACCAGATATGGCGCTACGGCAAAGCTTTTGTTCCATTACATCAAGGTCATTGATCAAGGCGTTAAAGTCATCATCGTGACGGGTAAAAGTACGGGTAATGTCACTGGCATAGCCATGTTCGTTGGCACCAGCATCAATCAGGAGCGTACGAGAGTTGGCGACTTGTTCTATAGATTTATGTTCATAATGCAAAACAGCTGCATGCTCGTCTAAACCGACAATGCCCGGATAAGGTTCTTGGAAAGCACTTTGTTGGCTGGCTTTTAAAAAGGCGAGATGGATTTCCAGTTCGCTCATTCTTGCAAGAAACGCTTCTTTCGCCGCGAGATGACCAGCAGCACCGCGCATACTTGCTTGGCGCATGGCTTGTATTTCGAAGTCGGTTTTCACCGCTTTTGCAAAATCGACATAGGCTTTTAAACCATCACAAGCGACAGCGAATGACATTGCTTGTGGGCCAAGCCAAGCGGTTTTATTGGGTAAATCAGCGAACCATTTGTCTGTTTTTTTCGCCGTAACAATGTTCCAGTTTTGTTGCCAATCGCCGCTAGGAACAGGATTTGGAGCATGCCAGAAATCGTCACGAACAGGCCAAACTAACGTCGGTTTTTCGCCTGTTTTCAGCACAACATAAGTTTCTGCACCTAAGGTAAAAGGTAACCATTGTTGCGCGCCAGAATAGGCATGAAAAGGATGGGTATGATCATCCTGAAAGTAATAACTTTTTTCCCCTGAGGCTAAAACAATGGCATCTAGGCCAAAATGCGCCATGGCATTTTCATATCGATTGATGAGAACGGCAAGATGTTCTTGATACAGTGTCGTCATAGAAGGACTCATATTTCTCTGCAAGTGTTAGCTAGAATGCAGACTTGTATCCATTAAATCTGCATTGTGTATTCAGGGGGATAAATTATTAGGATACGCTAAATTTTAAGGGGGCTCTCACTATTTTTTGGCTGTAATTTTATTGAAGCCAAACATCAAGCAACGAAAAGTTAAGAATCCACAAAATACAGAAATAAAGGCCAATAACAAATCATTTTCCACATTAAAGAAATGTTTAAAAATATAGAAAAACGCGATGGTTATAATGATGCGTATCAGGCTGTCGATTAATGGGTAAAGTTTTGTCACGTTTGTATTTCCTTATGTCACGTTTGTATTTCCTTATAAAGACGCTGCTTGAAAAAAGATTTTCACATGAAAACAGCTAAGCCCATTATTTGATAGGCAAATATACTGAGGTGATGAAGTCTTTTGAGCTATTTTTTTGCATTGGCCCGGCTTCAAAAACTTCCACACCATAGTGTCGCCGATGGGGTTTTAAGTTGTGTAGTCTCATAAAGCTGTAAAGCACATGCCAAGCCAAAGATAAGTTTTGGTAGCAGCCTACATAGCGTAAATGCAAATAGTTACCTTGTAAGACAATACGTTCAGGGCAGAGTTCACAAGGCACAAGGTTTTGTACGGGAATACCTAATCGACCAGAAAAATAATGATGGGCGATGTCGGCTTTTTTATATAGAGCGAAACTTGGGCCAGCAGGTGGATTTTCAGGACCAAGCTCGGTAATCAAATCGTGAAAGCCTTGATCCATTTTTTGCGACATAGGTTGGTTGCTCACCACGAAAGGTCGAGTTACCGCATCAACATTGTCTAGCTTGGTCTTGTTAAGCCATTCAAAGGTTGGCGCGTTGTATTCATGGCTAGATGCTTTGCTGTATTTGTTTAGATAAGCCAATAGTTTTAGTAGTGCGAGTTCGGCGTCTTTATCCGAGCGAATGCTGTAATTTTTTTGTTTCCAACGGGTAAGAAAAGGCAATTTCCCCGTAATTTGAATGGTGATTAAAGTGCGTTCTTTCTGTTTAGTAAGGTCAATGTTGAAGTGTACGTCGTTTGGGTAAAATGCTGGCGCTTCTAATAACGTATGAAAATAATGAGCGCCGGAGCGTGCTGGTTTTAAAGTAATATGCCCATCTTTAATCAGCTTTCCTTGCCAAACTAAGCAGGAAGGAAAGACAGAATGAATGCCTGAGTTTAAGTATTCAAAGTCTACATAGGACTTAGGTTCATAAATGAGCCAAGGTAGCCAGACTTGCCAATTAGTAAGGTCACTTAGATCTTCAGTAATTGCATCAATCGGCGCATCAATAACTGCATTTTGTCGACTAAAGAAACGACCTCTAAATAAAAATAGATACGCTAATAATACAGCGCTGAAAAGCATGATCAGGAATAACGTGACAAGCATACATATCTCATCCTTATAATAGATTCAAAGAAGCGTTTATCGGCTAAGTGCTGAAAATAGGCAATCAGAATCTTGCTTTTCACAGCATAGTGTTTAATGTAACTATTTTGCAAGCGAGCGTTTTTTGAGCAGCCTACATAGGCTTCTATGAAAGAACACTTTAAAGAGAGCACGAGAGGATAGTTAAGATGAAATCAACACTGGTGTGGGATTGGCCTGTGCGAATTAGCCACTGGCTGATTGTGCTTTTATTTACTGGTTTGATTATTACGGGTAAATCAGAAGGCGATTATATACAGTACCATTTTTACATGGGCTATGGTTTGTCTGCGGTGGTTATTGCTCGTGTGCTTTATGGTTTCTATGGTTCTTATTACGCGCGTTTTAGTCAGTTTGTTAAGGGGCCAAAGGTCGCTTTTCGCTTTGCTATGTCGCTGTTGTCTGGTCGTCCAAAAAAGTACTTGGGTCATAACCCTGTTGGTGCATTAATGGTGGTAGTTTTATTGCTCGCGCTTTCAGTACAGTGGGGAACAGGCTTATTTACTAGTGATGAGGTGTTTTGGTTTGGGCCTTTTTATTCTCTTATTTCAGAAGATTTGGCTAGTCAGTTGGCGTCGATTCATCATTTCTTACCTAACGTATTACTTGGTTTAGTTGCCATGCATGTGCTGGCTGTGTTTTATCATGAGTTGTGTCTTAAAGAGCGTCTTATTGAAGCCATGATTCTCGGACGTAAAAAACATCATACAATTACATCGGTTGAAGTCGCTTCTGTTGAAGTGAAGACGCCCCGCTGGGGCGTGATATTTTCTTTGTTGATGGGGCTTTCCTGGTTGGCAGCACTATGGCTGGCGCCTATCTAAAAAGACTTGTTTTTTAGATGTATAGACAAGTTGATTGTTTGTTCTTATCGAGTCACGATATAATTATTTCTTAAATTCACGAACATATGGAATCCTTAGTGTCTGACGTAACTGCTCCCAATTTAGCGAATTTATTCGATGATTTACCGGATGCCCCTTTGCCGATATATGCCAAGTTAAAGCAGGCGATTTCGTTGAAAATTTCATCAGGAGAATGGCAGACAAATCAGCGTATACCTTCGGAATCTGAAGTCGTGAAAGCTTTGGGTGTGAGCCGTATGACGGTCAACCGCGCACTGCGCGAATTAACTGCTGAAGGTTTTCTTGTTCGTCACCAAGGATTAGGCACTTTTGTTGCCGAGAAAAAGGCTCATTCAGCACTGTTTGATGTTCATAACATCGCAGAAGAGGTGGCTGCTCGCGGTCATAAACATCGCTCTGAATTATTAGTCTTGGAATCTGCCAAAGCGACAATGGAAGAAGCGATGACGTTAGGTGTTCGTACCAATCATGGGATTTTCCGTTCGGTGGTTTTGCATTTCGAAAATGATTTACCAATTCAAATTGAAGAACGTGTTGTGAATGCGACGTTAGCACCAGAATACGATAAACAGGATTTTGCAAAGCATACGTCTTACGAATATTTAATGAGTGCTGCACCGATGACAGAAGGCGAGCATTTGGTGGAAGCTATTTTACCTAATGCAGTCGAATGTGAACGCTTACAAATTCAAGCATCAGAGCCGTGTTTGCAAATAAAACGCCGTACTTGGGCGGGCGATGACATCGTCACCGCTGCGCGTTTATTGCATCCTGGTTCTCGTTTCCAACTTTTTGGGCATTTTGGTCGTTAATCTAACTCAGTAATGTTAATAAAAACGCCACTGCCTTTAGTTAATTTTGCATTGGCGTTTTGCGAGAAAATCACCATGCTGTGTGCACTTATCGTCAAGACAGTATTCTCAATTTCTAGCATTCCATCCTCGCAAACATAAAAACCACAGAACAAGAAGTCGTCATTTGAAAACAAGGTGCTATTATTTGAAAATAAGAGCGAGCAAGGTGCTGTGAAGGCTTGAACATTGGCATGAGTGTCGGTTTCTCGCACCATGATGTTAAGGTCTTCAATCTTGCCACTTTTCAGTGTGGCATAAGTTGTATCTCCACCTGAAAAGCGCGCTATATCCAATGCATTACTTAACTTGTTTGTGTGGCTGTTGTTTTTGACTGCATGTTCGAGTGTCATTCCTTCGCCAGACAACAAGACTAAGGTGCGATGCAATCCGCTGAAGTCTGAAAATACGCCGTCTTCAACCACAGATGCTTGGCTGATACGAAAACGCAGGCCGCTTTCATCTTCATGGCGTTGAATCTCTAGGGTTTCGCCAAGGCCGTTTTTCCAAGGCATGCGTTGGTAATCACTTTGCGCAATGATCTGGTATGGCAACGAAGTATTAAACGTCATACATCACCTTTTTAATCACTTGAATAAAAGCCTGACGGCTGCTTTCTTCTTGCTGGTGGTGGAAGTCTTTTATTGTGTGTTTGCCAGCGACAAAAACGTCTTTAACGAGATTTTCATTGGTGGCAAATAACCAACGGTTGAGTAAGCTCTTTGATTCGCTTGCGGCGATAAAAGGGTGAGACTCGTCGAGCACCATAAAGTCAGCTCGGTTACCTTGGCTTAATCCCAATGACACGTCGCAAGCTTGATTACCACCCAATAAGGCTTGTTGGTATAGGTTGTCGCCGACGCTGGTTTGGTCAGCACGGTATAAACGGTTGCGCTGTTGATCGCGCAAACGTTGTCCATATTCCAGTGTTCTTAGCTCTTCAACAATCGACAAGCTAACATGGCTGTCGGAGCCAATTCCCCAACGGCCATTTTCTTTCTCGAATTCCACCGCAGGGAAAATGCCGTCGCCTAGATTTGCTTCGGTAGTTGGGCATAATCCCGCAACGGCTTTGCTCTTCGCAATGGCTTGGCGTTCTGCATCGGTTAGATGAGTGGCGTGAACTAAGCACCAGCGCTCATTCAAACCTATTTCATTATGTAGCCATTCCACTGGACGTTGTCCGCTGAAGGCTAGGCTGTCTTGAACTTCTTTTTGTTGCTCCGCGATATGAATGTGAACCGGACAATCTTTAGCAAGAGATTGTAAGACGGTGTCTATTTGCGGTTTGGTCACCGCGCGTAATGAGTGAAAGCAAATCCCTAGCCTATGGCGAGCATGATTCGCTAACGCTTTATCGCAGGCTTGATGTAATGCCAAATAAGAATCTGTGGAATTGATAAAACGCGCTTGTCCGGCGTTAGGTGCTTGCCCTCCAAAACCAGAGTGCGAATACAGCACTGGTAGCAAAGTTAAGCCCATTCCAGAGTCGTCCGCTGCAGCGATGATTTGATTCGACATCTCACCAAACTGGCCATAATGCTTTCCGCCAATATCGTGGTGCAGATAGTGGAATTCTCCGACTTGTGTATAACCGGCTTTTAGCATGTCGATATAAAGTTGTTTGGCAATAATACGAGCATCGTCTGGCGTAAGTTTTTGCACGATCTTGTACATCAAATCTCGCCAACTCCAAAAGCTATCATTCGGATTTAAGCTGATTTCTGCTGCACCAGCCATCACTCGCTGAAAGGCATGAGAATGAACGTTGGCAAGCGTTGGCAAGACTGGGCCAGATAATACATGGCAGTCTGTTATCGGTGTGCTGTCTGCTTTAAAAGAATGAAATTGTCCGTCTTTTACTGAGAAAAGCACATTATTCGACCAGCCAGAAGAGAGCAAAGCTCGTTCAGAAAAATAGTATTGAGTGCTATCGCAATGAGTTGAGTTATGGCCCGTCACAAGTCATTCCCTAATAAATATTGATGCTCTGAGTGTAATAGAAAATATAATGTATATACAAGTGTGTTTTTAATGGGTTTATTAGTTATCTATTTACTCGTTTATTTAGTGACTGTTTATTAAGGTTTTTTTTGTTGTGTTGATGGTTTTTTCTCTATTTTTAAAGATGAAAAGGCGATTAATTTTAAAAAATGGCTTGCATCCAGAAAAATTAGATTTTATCTTTAGATTGATTGTATATACATGTTCGTTAAATCTTCCTTTTAATCAGAATAAAAAGACATTCTTTGATAGGTGAAAAAATGACTAAGCAAACACTCGCTCAAAAACGTTACCGCGCAGGTGTCGTCAAAGCGGCAACCGGAACGACTCTTACCGCAAAATCTTGGTTTACTGAAGCGCCAATGCGTATGCTAATGAACAACCTAGATCCGGATGTGGCAGAAAACCCAGAAGAATTGGTGGTTTACGGTGGTATTGGGCGTGCGGCGCGTGATTGGGAATGTTATGACAAGATCGTTGAATCCCTAAAAGAACTAGAAGAAGACGAAACTTTATTGGTGCAATCTGGCAAGCCAGTGGGTGTATTCAAAACCCACAGCAACGCACCGCGTGTACTTATTGCCAACTCAAACTTAGTGCCACATTGGGCCAACTGGGAACACTTTAACGAGCTAGATGCCAAAGGCTTGGCGATGTACGGCCAAATGACAGCGGGTTCTTGGATCTACATTGGTAGCCAAGGCATTGTGCAAGGCACTTATGAAACTTTCGTTGAAGCGGGTCGTCAGCATTACGATGGTAACTTGGCAGGTCGTTGGGTATTAACGGCGGGGCTTGGTGGCATGGGTGGCGCACAACCTCTAGCAGCAACCTTGGCTGGCGCGTGTTCGTTGAATATCGAATGTCAGCAAAGCCGCATCGATTTCCGTCTACGTACTCGTTATGTGGATGAGCAAGCGACTGACCTAGACGATGCCATGGCTCGCATTAAGAAATACACCGCAGAAGGCAAAGCGGTTTCTATCGCGCTTTGCGGTAATGCTGCAGAAATTCTACCTGAAATGGTAAAACGTGGTATTCGCCCAGATATGGTGACAGACCAAACATCGGCTCATGATCCATTAAACGGCTACTTGCCATTAGGCATGAGCTGGGAAGAGTACCGAGAAAAAGCACAAACTCAGCCAAAAGAAATCGTAACCGCTGCGAAAAAATCCATGGCGAAACACGTTCAAGCTATGTTGGATTTCCAAAAAATGGGTGTGCCGACGTTTGATTACGGTAACAACATTCGTCAAATGGCGATGGAAGAAGGCGTGGAAAACGCCTTTGATTTCCCAGGCTTTGTACCTGCTTATATTCGTCCTTTGTTCTGTCGCGGTATCGGTCCTTTCCGTTGGGCTGCCTTGTCTGGTGATCCAGAAGATATCTATAAAACGGATGCCAAAGTAAAAGAATTGATCGCGGATGATGAGCATTTGCATCGTTGGTTAGACATGGCGCGTGAGCGTATTCAGTTCCAAGGTTTGCCAGCGCGTATTTGTTGGGTCGGTCTTGGTCAACGTGCCAAACTTGGCTTAGCCTTCAATGAAATGGTTCGTAGCGGTGAATTGTCTGCGCCAATTGTTATTGGTCGTGATCATTTGGACTCTGGTTCTGTATCGAGCCCGAACCGTGAAACCGAAGGTATGAAAGATGGCTCTGATGCGGTATCGGATTGGCCTCTATTGAATGCCTTATTGAACACTGCATCAGGTGCAACTTGGGTATCTTTGCACCACGGCGGTGGCGTAGGCATGGGCTTCTCTCAGCATTCTGGCATGGTGATTGTGTGTGACGGCAGTGATGATGCGGCAGCGCGTATTGCTAGAGTTCTTCATAATGATCCAGCGACAGGCGTGATGCGTCATGCAGATGCGGGTTATGAGATTGCTATCGATTGTGCGAAAGAGCAGGGATTAAATCTGCCTATGATTACCGGAAAGTAATAGACAGTTACAAGATCTTAATATACGACGCGACACTTAAATATTATTTGTTTTAAGTGTCGCGTACTGTTTATAGAAGAAGCCTCATAAGGGCGTAAAACAATATTATAAAAATTATTTGATGGCAGAATATGACATCAAGATTGGAGAGCACTATGTTTGAATTAACCATAAAACCAGGTCAATTGACTCTAAACGAATTGCGTCAAATTAGCCGTCGTCACGTTAAATTGACGTTAGACGAAAGCGCTTTCCCAGCGATTCATGCTAGCACGCAAGTGGTTAACGATGTAATAGCGGAAAATCGTACGGTGTACGGTATTAACACAGGCTTTGGTTTGTTGGCGAATACGCGTATTGCCCCAGAAGATTTGGATGAGTTGCAACGCAGTATCGTACTATCTCACGCTGCAGGTATCGGTGCTTTGATGGAAGACAAAACCGTCAAACTGATCATGGCGTTGAAGGTAAACAGCCTAGCGCGTGGTTTCTCTGGTATTCGTTTGGAAGTGATTCAAGCACTGCTGACTTTGATTAACAAAGAAGTGTATCCATGTATTCCGAAAAAAGGCTCGGTTGGCGCATCGGGCGATTTAGCGCCATTGGCTCACATGAGCACCGTGTTATTAGGTGAAGGCAAAGCCCGTTACCGTGGCGAAGTGATTTCCGGTCAAGCGGCGTTGTCTATCGCTGGATTAGAGCCTATTACCTTGGCTCCAAAAGAAGGTTTGGCGCTGCTAAACGGCACGCAAGCGTCTACCGCATTTGCCTTGGAAGGTTTGTTTGAAGCGGAAGATTTATTCGCCTCTGCTATTGTTTGTGGTTCTTTGTCTGTAGAAGCTGCGTTAGGTAGCCGTAGTCCATTTGATGCGCGTATTCATGAAGTCCGTGGTCATCAAACACAAATCGATGCAGCCGCTGCGTATCGTCATCTATTAGGCGAAACCAGCGAACTGGGTGACTCTCATCAAAATTGTGAGAAGGTCCAAGACCCGTATTCATTGCGCTGCCAGCCACAGGTTATGGGTGCGTGCCTTGAGCAAATCCGCAGCACGTCGAAAGTCTTGTGTGTAGAAGCCAACTCAGTATCGGATAACCCATTAGTCTTTGCCGCTGAAGGCGACATTATCTCTGGTGGTAACTTCCACGCAGAACCTGTTGCTATGGCGGCAGATAACCTTGCCTTGGCGATTGCCGAAATTGGTAGTTTATCAGAACGCCGTATGGCGTTGTTGATCGACAGCAATCTAAGTAAATTACCACCATTCTTGGTGGATAACGGCGGTGTGAACTCTGGTTTTATGATTGCTCAAGTAACGGCTGCAGCCCTTGCGAGTGAGAATAAAAGCTATGCGCATCCTGCGTCTGTAGATAGCTTACCAACGTCGGCTAACCAAGAAGATCACGTCTCTATGGCAACTTTTGCGGCACGTCGCTTGAAAGATATGGCGGAAAATACTCGCGGTATTTTGGCTGTTGAGATTTTGTCTGCGGTACAAGGTTTAGACTTCCGTGCGCCTTTGAAATCCAGCAAACGCCTAGAGAATGCTCGTGCAACGTTACGTGCTCGCGTGCCTTTCTACGATAAAGACCGTTACTTCGCGCCAGACATTGAAAAAGCCAATGAATTACTATTGGAAGCGGTACATAACGAAACGATGCCTGAAGGGCTATTACCTAGTGTTAAATAGCCTAGTTTATAAGTAACCTAGCGTATAAATAGCCAAGCTTATAAGCAAAGCGAAAAGTAAATATTTAAAAGGACAGCTATGACAAACGATACCCCAATGAAGTTAGACAGCTTATGGCGTGGTGCTAATATCGCTACCATGAAAAATGGCCTGTATAGCGTGATTGAAAACGCAGCGATAGGCGTCGTCTGCGGCCGTATCGTTTGGATTGGCGAAGCGCAAGATCTGCCAGACTATGAGACTCAAAGCGAACATGATCTGGATGGCGGTTGGATTACACCTGGCTTGATCGATTGCCACACGCATCTTGTGTTTGGCGGTAATCGCGCGGGCGAATTCGAACAGCGCTTAAATGGTGTGAGTTATCAAGAGATCGCCAAGCAGGGCGGAGGCATTGCGTCGTCTGTGAAGGCAACGCGTGACGCCAGTGAAGCAGAGTTAATAGCCAGTGCTTCCCGTCGTCTAAAAAGCTTGATGGCCGATGGTGTAACCACGGTTGAGATCAAATCAGGCTATGGTTTGTCGCTCGATTCAGAGCTGAAAATGCTGAGCGTAGCGACGCAACTAGGAAAGCTATTTCCCGTGACGGTGAAACGTACTTGTTTGGCTGCACACGCCATGCCGCCAGAGTTTGACGATAAAGACGCTTATATTGATTATCTCTGTGAAACGGTTCTACCAAAAGTCGCTGAGCTTGGCGTGGCTGATGCGGTGGATGCTTTTTGCGAAGGCATTGCCTTCAGTACAGAGCAAGTGGCGCGTTATTTTAAATCCGCTGAGTCGTTAGGTTTGTCGGTGAAAATCCATGCGGAGCAATTGTCTTCATTAGGCGGTACTCGTATGGCATCGTCGTTCAAGGCGTTGTCGGCGGATCATATTGAATTTATTGAAGAAGCCGATGTGAAAGCTATGGCAGAGTCCGGCACGGTTTCTGTGTTATTACCGGGAGCGTTTTTTACTCTAAAAGAAACTCAGCGTCCACCGATTGCTTTGTTGCGTCAATATGGTGTGCCGATGGCGATTGCCACGGATGCCAACCCCGGAACCTCTCCTGCTTTATCGCTTCGACTCATGATGAACATGGCGTGTACCTTGTTTGCACTTACGCCAGAAGAAGCGCTTGCTGGCGCGACCATTCATGCTGCAAAAGCATTGGGAATGTCTGATACTCATGGTAGCTTAGAAGTTGGTAAAGTCGCGGACTTTGTTTGTTGGGATGTAGAAAGTCCTGGAGAGCTAAGTTATTGGTTAGGTGGCGATTTATTAAAAGCTCGTGTGTACCAAGGCGAGAAAGAATAAGGGGCAAGATAAGATGACAACGCACAAGACGCTAATTGTACCAGCATTTGATTTTGTACAAGGAGACTCGCCTATATTGGTCAGTATGCCTCACTCAGGCTTGAACTTGACTGCTGAGGTGCAAGCTGGTTTGACAGATCAAGCTAAAAAATTGCCTGATACCGATTGGTTTATTCCTGAGCTTTATGAGTTTTTAGAACCATTGGATGTGGGTTTTATCAAGGCAAATTACTCTCGTTACGTCATCGACCTAAATCGTCCTTATGACGACAAACCACTTTATACGACGAAAACCACAGGCTTGTTTCCTGATATTTTATTCGAAGATAGTCCGGTTTTTGTCGATGGCAAAGCGCCAACGGACGAACATAAAGCTTTTTGCAAAGATCACATCTGGAAACCTTATCACGATATGATTGAGAAAGAGTTGGCTCGATTGAAAGCCAAATTCGGCTACGTGATCTTATTCGATGCTCACAGTATAGCGGCCGAAGTGCCTATGCTATTTGAAGGCACGCTGCCAGACTTTAACTGGGGCACCAACGAAGGTAAAGCTTGTGACGAGAAAATCGCCAACGCCGTCACGCAAATACTGCGACCACACTACACGCAAGTACTCAATGGACGTTTTAAAGGCGGCTACATCACTCGCCATTTCGGCCAACCAAGCGATGGTATTCACGCTATCCAGCTCGAACTTTCCCAAGCAACGTACTTAAATGATGAATTGGCAAAACAGTCTGAATATCAATTGGATGAAAAGAAACAGCCAGTGATTACACAACAACTTAAAGACGTGATTGAGGCTTTAATGGCGATTAGGTTGTAGTCTGCCTGCGAGGTATAAAATATAGTGATTGGAATATAACGATTCTAAGCACTATATTTTTAGCTACATCTTAAATGTGAGGCTGACGTTATGTATCAAGACGTTTTGGATTTTTGGTTTAATGATATTGAGCCGGAATCATGGTTTAAAAAAGACATCGACTTCGATAATAAAATCATCACTAAATTTGGCAAACTTCATCAACAAGCGGTTTAGGGCGAGTTGTCCGCTTGGCGTCATTCTCCTAAAGGCGCATTGGCTGAAATAATCATACTGGACCAATTCTCACGTAATATTTACCGCGATCAACCTGAATCTTTTGCAGCTGACCCTATGGCGTTAGCGCTGACTCAGGTTGCAATTCATAAGGGTTTTGATCAAAAATTATCTCTGTCAGAGCGAAGCTTTTTATACATGCCGTTTATGCACAGTGAATCCGCCGTGATTCACGAGGAAGCAGTAAATCTATTTAGAGATTTGGGTATTGTTAATAATTTAGATTTTGAGTTAAAGCACAGAAAAATTGTGGATCGTTTCGGACGTTATCCACATAGAAATGCCATCTTAGGGCGAAAATCTTCCGCTGAAGAGTTGGTATTTTTAGAAGAGCCCAATTCAAGTTTCTAATTCCCATCAAAACGTCTTGCGTATTCATGCTTTTATCCAGTGTTCACTTTTATAATGAAATGAGTGTTTTTTGATCAACAATAAATTAATCTGATAGAAGGTTAATTTATTCGATTTATAAAACGCTATATTTTCATGGGTAAATTGATAATCCGGATTAAAATATTACTATTTTTAAGCTGCTTTTTATTTCTGAGTGCTTGCTCTACCTTGGATTCCAATACCAATTTATCGGTTAAAAAGAGTTTATCTGTTGGATTTAAGCCTTATGGCGTGGCAACTGCTAATGTGTCTGATGGAGCGCCGGTTCGTACCGGTAACTCATCGTTCCGTTTCGAAGTTAGAGATGGAGATTGCGGTCATGATGGAGAGGGGTGGTGTGACTGCAAAAATGATCGTCAACGCTATGAATATTCGACTGGTGATGTGACTGGTGAAATTTGGTTTAACTGGTCACTGTATATACCCACTGATTTTGAAAGCATATCCCCAGCAACAGTTACCCTTGGTCAGTTTCATCAACATAATGGCTCAGGCCCACCGTTTATTTTTTTAACTGCCGGAAGAGCTTTCAAATCATATAGAGGAACGAGTTAGGAAACTTGATGGTTTTGTATTCAGTTTATTTGACCCCTGAAGTAGAAAAACTAACAATGGTCTAGTGCTATATTTTTTTATTTCCTAACAATGGATTGAAGAAACATGATTGAAAAAACAAGGAGTTGGTTACTTGGAAGTAGAGATAATCCACAGCAATACACGCAGCATGCGGTTCAGTTAATTGTCTTTGTTGCATTTTTGTACGCTGCGGCTATCAATTATGTAACCTCAGCTTCTGGTTATATTAATATCTGTATACAGTTAGCTATGTCCATTAGCACATTAGGTATTTGGTATCGTTCTCGCTGGCATAACGAATATCAACGTATGGCCATCACTTTTATGGTCATGATTACTACGATTACATTACCGATTAATTGGTTCTTGAATGGTGGTTCTTTCGGTCCGACTTTTTTCTTAAATATTTGTGTTTTCATGTATATCTCAGTCGCATTTCGAAAAAACCCTTATTATCGCTATTTTGGCCAAAGTTTTGCCGTCTTAGTACCTATCCCATTAGTAATGATTGAATATTACCATCCTGAATGGATTTCGACTTATCCTGATAATGAAACGCGCTTAATTGATCTAGCTTCAACTTCTGTTGTGACTAGCATTTTCATGTTGTTAATGATGGAAAATCTAACTAAAAAATTCCTTTTAAGGCATTCAAAAGTAGAACAACTATCAGAACAGTTACGTCAATTATCTGAACGAGATTCATTGACAGGGTTGCTAAATCGGCGTGCTTTTGAAAGTAGTTTTAGTGAGTGGAAAGAGACTAAAGAATGTCTGACTATTGCGGCAGTTGATCTCGATTTTTTCAAAAAAATTAATGATCAGTGGGGCCATTACTATGGTGATGAGGTTCTTATAAATAGTTCTACTCAATTGTCTGAAATATCCAAGGACACAGGATCTTTGGCCTTTCGTACGGGAGGCGAAGAATTTATGTTGATGATGCCATGCTCACTCAACGAAGCTTATAAACATATACAGATATTACATGATCGATTTGCAGAGATGAAACTGTTAAATGGTCCTGTTACTTTCAGTTCAGGGTTGGCTGAAGTAAAGCCAGATGAAAGCCAAGATCAATTTTTAAAACGGGTTGATAGGCTGCTCTATCAAGCAAAGAATCAGGGGCGGAACTGTACTGTCGTTGAATAGCGAATTAATTCAAATATTTTGAGATAAATTTGCAGCTTGATTAAATTAATATTGATGAAGCATTTAAGATTTATTGATTCTCTAATAAAAAGAGTTTTATTCGCCACACACTTTGACACTTTTGAAGCGGATTTTATTAATCTTTGGCGTCAAGATAGCAGCAACTTAGACGGATGAGCAGGCTTCTGCTAAGTAAAAGTATTCCAATAAAAAAGAGCAAGCTACTTTCATGGCTTGCTCTTTTTTGTCTATAGAAACTTGGCTAACCTTAAAGCACGGTTACTACGTCTTCTATAGCTAAGCGCGATTTTGGTAGCGCTGCGTTGTAGTCTTCGTCTTTGTGGTGATAACCGATAGCGAGTGCTACGTCGCATTGGTAGCCTTCAAGTTGAGCTTGGAAGGTTTCGCCGATGAGTTCTGGGTCAACGCCTTCCATTGGTGTGGAGTCAATACCAAGACGAGCTGCGGTGTGCATGACATTGCCAAGGGCTATGTAGACCTGAGACTTTGTCCACGCCGCGTTGTTACCGTTATCATCCATGTTCATTTCTGCGAAAGCAAAACCGCCGAAGGCCTGTTCTCTGTTTTCAGGTTTAGTACGGCCGTCTTCTATGCCTTTGTCTACAACTTTTGCGTAGTCCTCACGTTTGTAATGGGTTTTGTGAGCAAATAAGATGATGTGTGATGCATCTTTGGCGTGCTTTTGGTTGAACTGGAATTTGTTCGCAAACGTATCGTGAAAGCGTTGTTTCGCTTCATCACTTTCAATCACGATAAATTTCCACGGTTGAGAGTTAATAGAAGAAGGCGATAGGCGCATTGCTTCATAAATAACCTCTAAATCTGCCTGAGAAATTTTCTTCGAAGCGTCGTATTGCTTTGCTGTATGACGTTTTTCTAAGTCGGCAATAATCTGGTGTGACATGTTTTATCTCCACAATAAGCAAAAGTGTTTAGCGCTCTGAAAACTAGCAGCGCTAAAATTAATGGCGCTATAGTAACGAGACTTTATTAAATGAAGAACAGGGTTTTTATTGAATTATTATCAAATATTATTTGATAATAGATGGTAATTCTCTTTGCTAATAAGGACTAAACCATGCAGCTTGAAGATCTTCGAGTCGTTCTGAAAGTCGCAGAGTTTCGTAGCATTACGGCTGCTGCAACACATTTAGATATGCAAATGGCGACAGCAAGTGCGGCGGTTAAGCGAATAGAGGCTGCACTTGGTGTTGAATTGTTTGTTCGAACCACGCGTCACTTACGTTTATCCAGTGCTGGTGAGCGCTATTTGCCACAATGTATTGCCGCCATGTCTATGTTGGATCAAGCTAAACAAACTATTCACAATGATTTGGATATCATTAGCGGTGAGATTCGTTTAGCGGTGTCGTCTGATTTGGGGCGAAATATTGCGATTCCTTGGGTGGATGATTTTATGGAGCAGTATCCACAAGTCACCTTAAGAGCTCATGTTAGCGACAGCAATATAGATTTTTATCGTGATGCGTTGGATATTGCCCTGCGTTATGGCGCGCCATCGGATTCGAACTTGTACGGTTTTAAAATATGTAATGTGCCTCGATTATTAGTGGCGAGTCCAAGCTATCTTGAATTGCATGGCACGCCAGAACATCCTAAAGACTTGCTTAATCATCAAGGTTTGTTTTATCAGCTACAAAATATTTTGAACGATACTTGGCACTTCTCATGTAAAGAGTCAGGTGAAAAGCCTGGTGCAGAGCGCTCTTATAAAATTAAGCCCAAAGCCTATTGTGCGGCGAACGATGGAGACTTGGTTCGGCGTTGGTGCGTGGCGGGGAAAGGCGTGGCAATAAAGTCCTCGTTGGATATTGCCAATGACTTGCTTGCAGGTCATGTTGTTTCTTTGATGCCGGATTATAAAATTCCCCAAGTGGAGCTTTGGTTAATTAGTCCGAGTCGTCAATCCATCACGCCAACGGTGCGCCTCTTGCGAGATATGTTTCGAGAGCGCACCAAGGCGCTTTTAACTCAATTAGTAGATAAAGGGTTGTTAGGGAAAAGTGTACTGGAGGATTGAATGCTTTGCTTTACGACATGCTTTATAAAAAATGCTTATTTTAATAGAGCTTTTTTTTCTAAAAGAGGTGCTTGAAAATTTGCTTGGTGATCCTATTTTTAGCAATGTGACAGGTTCGTCTTACGTTAAAAGAGAACTTCTGTTACGACTTTTGATGATTAGTATTTTGCTTCAATTAGGAGGATCTATTATGAACTCAATTGATTTTACCCCACTTTATCGCAGTAGCATTGGTTTTGACCGTTTGGCGTCTTTACTTGACAATGCACTAACAACGGACAATGTGTCTGCGGGTTATCCACCTTATAATATCGAAGTGGTCGATGATAACCGCTACGCCATTTCGCTTGCTTTAGCAGGTTTTGAAGAAAGTGATCTAGATATTAAGGTGGAAAAAAATGTGCTAACTGTCCGTGGTGATAAAGCGGATTCTGATGGGCACAGATATCTCCATCAAGGCATTGCAAACCGCTCATTTGAGCGCAAATTTAATCTTGCCGATTATGTTGAGGTAACCGATGCGGTGCTAAAAAATGGACTACTTACCATCAGTTTGGTGAAAGAAATTCCTGAGGCAATGAAACCAAGAAATATTGCCATTAACCAAGCAAGTGATGGTGTTCTTGAGCATCAAAAAGATGACTCAATAGAAAGTAAGTCCAAAGTAGCTTAAGTAAGAATAGCTTATTAAGCACAAGGGCTGTGAAAAATCACGGCCCTTTTTTATCAATTTTTAGTCATAAATATTATTTTGCGAATAGTTGTCTCATATCTTTAAAGGCTTTGAATTCCAGAGCGTTACCGCAAGGGTCGAGGAAAAACATTGTGGCTTGTTCACCCACTTGGCCCTTGAAGCGAATATAAGGCTCAATAATAAAATCTGTTTCCTCGGCCTTGAGTCGCGCAGCTAATGCTTCCCATTGCTCCCAAGTTAATACCACTCCAAAATGCGGAACTGGCACATTGTGCCCGTCCACTGAGTTCGTGCCAGCCGCTTCCTGATATGACATTTTTGGGTGATGATGAATCACCAACTGATGACCGAAAAAATTGAAGTCTACCCAAGCCTCGGCGGATCGTCCTTCTTCTAAACCGAAAACATCACGATAAAATGCCCGTGCTAGCGGAACGTCGTAAACGGGAATGGCAAGGTGAAAGGGTTGTAAGCTCATTTTTTATCTCCTGCAGATGACTGACTTTAGAGATTGTAAATCGATCAATAGAACAATAATATCAATGAATATTTTTATGAATGATAAGAAAAATTGATCAATGATTAAAGAACTCAAAACACTGATTGCCGTGGCAGAGGAAGGGACGTTCGCAGCAGCGGGTAATAAAATTGGCCTAACGCAAGCGGCGGTTAGTGCTCAAATACAACGATTGGAAAATGAGTTAGGTCTAGTTTTGTTTGATCGAGTTGGACGTTCCGCTCATCTTAATCATGCTGGATTGACTGTGTTGGAGCAGGCGAAAGATATTGTTGAACGTTGTCGCCAATTAGGTATGACGCCACAAGCATCGGAAGGCGTTAAGCTTATTAATGTTGGTGCGATTACCTCTATACAAAGAACGCTTTTACCTACTGTTTTGGCGCAATTTCATCAGCAACATACTCATTGTCGAACACGAATATTTCCAGGTGTTTCGATGGCGTTGTTGGATCAGGTGGATTCAGGAGAGCTGGACCTTGCTGTAATGATTAAACCTACTTTCGTGGTGCATTCTGATTTGGTTTGGGAAGCCTTGATAGAGGAGCCGTTTGTCTTAATCGTGCCACGTAGTTATGACGTAAATGATTGGAAAATTGCTCTCAAACAATGTCCTTTTATTCGTTATGATCGAACGTCTTTTGGTGGGCGGCAAGTGGATAAGTTGCTACAGCAGCTGCCTTTTTATCTTGATGAAAAGTGTGAAGTTGATGAGATAGGTGCGATTGTGAAGCTGGTGGAGTTAGGTGCTGGCGTTGCCATTGTGCCGCAAACAGAAGAGCATCGAACTTGGCCTAAGTCAGTCAAAGCGTTAAAGCTTGGAGATCATAATATACAGCGTGAAATTGGCTTGGTTTATAAAAAGCATTCACTTGTTGATATTGATATAAATGGTTTAATTCAGTTGATCAAAATGTCACGTGAGTTGCTATAGTTATGAGACTAAATATTTTTCTATTGGAATGATGTCGAGGTAGGGATATGGCGGAATTTCTTGTTTTAGGTGCAGGAATGGTTGGTGTGAGCAGTGCGTTGGCGCTGCAAGCTCGTGGTCATCAAGTAACAATCGTTGATCGTACTGGTGCGGGTCTTGAAACCAGTTATGGCAATGCGGGTATGATTCAAGTCGAGGCTGCTGAGCCCTATGCGTTGCCAAAAGATATGGCAACATTGTTTAAATACGCGCTTGAAATTAGCAATGATGTGACTTGGAAGATGAACGGTGCGCTACAAATGGCGCCTGCTTTGTGGTCGTATTTTTGCAATTCGTCGCCCGAAAAACACGCTAAGATTTCTCGTGTTCATTCTCAACTAACTTTTCGGTCTACTGCTGATCATGAGCCTTTGATTCGCGATTCTGAATCTGAGCATTTGATTACTCATTGTGGTCTTGTCATGTTACATAGGGACGAAAGAGAGTTTCAGAAAGCCTCGAAAAAAGCCGAATTTCTCATGAAAGAATATGGCGTCACGTCTGATATTTTTGATGGCAAAAGCTATCAGAAAAAAGAACCTGCATTAAAGAAAACACCAGCGGGTGCGGTGCATTACACGCAAAGTTGGAGTTGTTCTTCTCCGGGGGATTTAACTAAGTCCTACTGCGATTTGTTCGTCAAACGAGGTGGCCGCTTTGTCACTGGTGACGCCAGTACTTTGCAACATACTGTTTCGGGTTGGCAGATTCTCACCAGTGATGGCGAGCTGAAGGTCGAGCAAGTGGTAGTAGCACTTGGGCCTTGGTCGCCAGAGTTACTAAAGCGCTTTGGTTATCGAATTCCGATGGTGTACAAGCGTGGTTATCATGGGCATTTTCACGCGCCAAAAACACTGCAACGGCCATTTTTAGACGTGGCCAATGGCGTGCTGGCTGCACCGATGGTTAAAGGATTAAGAGTGACGACGGGCGCGGCTTTGGTACCGCTTAATTCAGCTATTGATACTAGCCAGCTTAAACGCGGAGCTATCGCATTGAATGAAATCATCGACTTAGGCGAACAAGTAGAAGAACCTCAATGGATGGGAACTCGCCCTTGTATGCCTGACATGTTGCCACTTGTCGGTGAAGCGCCAAATCATAAGGGTTTGTGGTTTCACTTTGGTCATGGGCATCAAGGTTTTACGCTTGGCCCAACTACGTCAGAGTTGTTGATTCAAGCAATAGAAGGTGAGCGTAATGAGTTACTAGAAGCGCTTGTACCAATTAATCGTTTGTAATCCATCTAAAAGAAAATAAGAAAAGTAAAAACAAAAAAAGCAGACGTTTGTGAAAACGTCTGCTTTTTATTGACCAATTCATTAACGTCTTGAATTAGTTGCTTTTCAAGTAGTTCAGCATAGTGTCAGCATCAGATACTTCAAACGGGTCGCTTGGAGCATCGTCTTGGAAGCCAGCTTCAGAGAACATTTTCTTGATCTCGCCGTTTTCTACTAGCATAGAATAGCGCCAGCTGCGCATGCCAAAACCTAGGTTGTCTTTTTTGACAAGCATACCCATTTGGCGAGTGAAGTCACCGTTGCCGTCAGGTAAAAGGAAAACGTTTTTCGCGTTTTGGCTTTTGCCCCACTGGAACATAACAAACGCATCGTTCACAGAAATACAAATTACGGCATCAACGCCTTGCGCTTTGAATTCTTCGTATAGTTCTTCGTAGCGTGGTAGGTGAGATGTAGAGCAAGTAGGAGTGAATGCACCTGGCAAAGAAAAAACAACGACTTTTTTGTTGTTAAACAAATCAGCAGTAGTGACGTCTTTCCATTCAAATGGGTTCGATCCTTCTAACGCTTCATTACGAACACGTGTTTTAAAGACAACATTAGGTACATTAGTAATCATTTTCTTTCCTTTTTTTGCGTATTAATAATTTGAATTTACGTATTAGCGATTTAAGAAACCTCGTTTCTGCAAGAAGCTTAGCATATGTTCGCGTTTCTTTTTCTGTACAGCGGCCGCAGTTTGCTCAGACCAATTACTGCTTTTCTGATTATCACCACGGCTTTGGTAATACGCCTGCATTTGCGCATCATAGGCTTTAACATCTTCTGCACAACGGCTGCTGTCGTAGCTGTCTTTATGAAGGATGACATCGACTGGTAGACGTGGTTTTAAATCAGGTTGTGCGTCTGGGTAGCCAAGGCAAAGACCAAAGATTGGGTAAACTTGATCAGGAAGATTCAATACTTCAGCAACTTGTTCTGGATCGTTGCGAATACCACCGATAAACACGGCACCAAGACCAACCGATTCTGCTCCAAGCATTAAGTTTTGTGCAAAAAATGTCGCATCGGTTGTCGCTGCAATAAAGTGTTCTGTGTTGCCTTCTAACTCACCTAAGCCTTGCTCTAAGCTGCAATACTCAACGCGAGTAAGGTCTGCACAGATGACAAAGAATTCTGCTGCAGATTCGACCCATTTTTGACCGCCTGCCAGCGTTGCAATTTTTTGTCGATTTTCTTTGTTAGATACTTGAACAAGGGAATAGGCCTGAATAAAACTTGAAGAGGCCGCGCCTTGTGCGCACTGGATAAGTTGCTTGAGTAAAACTTCATCAATGGTTTTGTCTGTGTATTGACGAATAGATTTATGATTTGACTGAGCTTGAAGAATTGGGTTCATAGTCGACATCTTTTGAAAATGAGATGCATAGATACTAGAGGCTTAGTGGTGATGGGTCAAAGTACTATCAGTAATAAAGAAGTATAAACAGAGGAAAGACTTACCCATTTGGGGTAAGTCTTTCTATGTACAGGTGAAGTTTTTTTAGAAGCGGTATTCAGCACCAACACTAGCTTGTTTAAAATCAGAGTCAAAGTCTGAATTAGAATCAACGTTATCTGCGTTTAGATCAACGTCGTACCATGTATATTGAGCGTTAACTAGTAAGTTTTCTGTCACTTTGAAGTTAACACCTGCGCCTGCAAATAAGCTTCTATCGTCTGAACTGCCTTTAACCGAGGCGATGTTATAGTCGGTTTCATGCCAAAGCTGACCAGCCTTTGCAAAGAGCTCAACCGTTTGAGTGATAGGGATTGTTCCTTTTAACGCAGCTGTGTAACCAGTTGTTTCTGCATTTGCGGCACTGTTGCCGTAGCTGCCAAAGTCAATGTAACTACCTTCTAAGGCAAGGAAAGAGTTGAAACGGTAACCGACAATACCTTGTACTACATCGTTATCGTCATCAAAGTCATCATCGCTTTCCACTTTAAGATAACCGTAATTACCGCCAACATAGAAACCACTGTTGTTTTCAGCCATATCTTCCGCTTTCACTGCGGCACTGAATGAGGCTATAGCGATGCTACCTGCGATTACTGGAATAAATTTTTTCATTGTATAACTCCTTTTAGTTACTTAATTGAGAACTTTGCGAGTTGAGTTACTACTCTGGGACATGAATTTTTGAATGGCTAGTTTTCCGAAGGCTTTTACCTATTTGCTTCATTTTCTATGCGTTAAACCTAGGTAAGAAACGCTTTGCTGATACTTTATAGAGAGGGATTGAGCGGAGAAAATTAGGTTGAAGATAGTAAAAGAATTACATAAAGGTGCCAGAGCTTCGAAGTTACACTGGCACCTTTATGTATTTATTAATTGTTTTTATTCAATGATATTGATGACTAGCCACTTCTCCCCATAAGCTTTCAATACGATTGTCTCGGCCGCAGCTTGCACGGTAAAAAGCATAACGAATGGGATTCTTGGTGTAGTAACTCTGATGGTATTCTTTAGCAGGGTAGAACTTTTTGGCAGGAAGAATTTCGGTAACAATATCGTTTTTAAACGGTTTTGTTTTTTTGACCTTAGCTAGAGACGCTTCAAAAACTGCTTTTTGTTGGTCATCTTGGTAAAACATCGCGGTCTTGTAAGGAGAGCCTTTGTCACAGAATTGGCCTTCGGCATCGGTTGGGTCAATTGTTTTCCAGTAATAGTCAGCCAATGTCTTTAAAGAAACGATGTCATCATCAAAATAAATGACAACGGCTTCAAAGTGGCCGGTATTTTTGGCAGATACCTTGCTGTACGTTGGGTTTTCAGTATGACCTCCTGTATAGCCAGAGACAACATCACTGACACCTTGAACCAATTCAAAATCAGATTCTACACACCAGAAACAACCGCCTGCGACTATCATGGTTTGTGGTGCGGCTTGTGACATGCTACTAAAAGTTGTTACTCCAGTAAGAAGCAGCAATCCTAAAGCGCTGTTAAATATATGTTTTATGCTCATTTTGTGTGTCCTTTAAATCATAAGAAATATGTCATCTAGCTCTTTGGCGTTATGGGGAATGCTTTTCTTACATCTATTTTTTCTTACACTTATATAATAGATATAAACAGTAGGAGGAAATTGACATCTCGAATGCTAGATAAGGTGTAAGCAAGTTTAATACGTTATCTTCCTACTTAATGACCTATTTTTTGTACATTTGCATGGCACACTAGATGCGGTTCTAAAGGGAGCCGTTATTTGGCTGTATATATGCTGAGCATATTAAAGACATCTAAATAATCAATTAAACAAATATAGGATTGTCTTATAGTATGTTTAACAGTCAATTCAACTCTCATCTGTTCATGGATACGATCACTGTTAATTCGCACTGTTAGGTAGGTGAAGATTACCGCTGTGCTGTTTGAGGTTTGAAAAGAAATATTCTTTGTACAAATTTTAATGGGGTAGTCATGAGTGCATTTGTTACTGAACGTGTATTAAGCGTTCACCACTGGGATGAAAATTTATTCAGCTTTAAAACCACACGTAATCCAAGCTTACGTTTCGATAATGGTCAATTCGTTATGATTGGCTTGGAAACGGAAACTCGTCCTTTGATGCGTGCTTACAGTATTGCTAGCCCTAACTATGAAGAGCACTTGGAGTTTTTTAGCATTAAAGTGCCAAACGGGCCGTTAACTTCACGTTTACAGCATTTAAAAGTCGGCGATGATGTTTTGGTCAGCCGCAAACCGACTGGTACCTTGGTGACTCGCGATTTACACCCAGGTAAAAACTTGTATTTGTTGTCTACTGGCACAGGCTTGGCGCCTTTCTTAAGTGTTATTCAAGATTTTGACGCTTATGAACAATACGAAAAAATTGTTTTGATTCACGGTGTTCGCCACGTTAGTGAGTTGGCTTACGCTGACTTCATCGAAAAAGAATTGCCTGAAAATGAATTCTTCGGCGAGCAAGTAAAAGACAAATTAATTTATTATCCAACCGTGACGCGTGAACCGTTCCGCAATCAAGGTCGTCTGACCGATTTGATTCGCAGTGGTAAATTAGCCGAAGATATTGGTTTGCCTCAGTTGAATCCTGCTCACGACAGAGCCATGATTTGTGGTAGCCCAAGTATGCTTAAAGATACGTCCGCTTTGCTCGATGAACTTGGTTTTAACGAATCACCAAAAATCGGTGTGCCAGGGGATTATGTTATCGAGCGAGCTTTTGTCGAACATTAACTGCGAGAGTAATTTTCTCGCTGACAAATAAATTTAGGAGATGTTATGAGTACTGATACAAAATCGAATCAAGATTATGTTCCTCCAAAGGTTTGGACATGGAATACAGAAAATGGTGGTAAATTTGCCAGTACTAACCGTCCAATAGCAGGGGCAACGCACGAAAATGTCCTGCAAGTCGGTAAGCATTCACTTCAACTTCATTCTTTGGCTACGCCGAATGGTCAAAAAGTTACCATCATGCTGGAAGAGCTTTTAGCTTTGGGAATCAACGAAGCAGAATACGATGCGTATTTGATTAACATTGGTGAAGGTGATCAGTTTGGTTCAGGCTTTGTTGAGATCAACCCTAACTCCAAAATCCCTGCCTTGATGGATCATAGTACCACGCCACCAACTCGTGTATTTGAGTCTGGTTCTATCCTGCAATACCTAGCTGAAAAGTTTGATGCCTTGGTACCAAAAGATCTAGCTGCTAAAACAGAATGTCGTAACTGGTTGTTCTGGCAAATGGGCTCTGCGCCTTATTTAGGCGGTGGCTTTGGTCATTTTTACGCCTATGCTCCAACGAAAATGCAATATCCAATTGATCGCTTTTCTATGGAAACCAAACGTCAGTTAGATGTATTGGATAAGCAGTTAGCGAATAATACTTATATGGCGGGTGAGGAATATTCTATTGCTGATATCGCGATTTGGCCTTGGTACGGCAATTTGGTGCTAGGTAATTTATACAGCGCAGCGGAATTCCTTGATGTGACTAGCTATAAAAACGTATTGCGTTGGGCTAAAGCTATTGAGCAGCGTCCAGCGGTACAGCGCGGTCGCATTGTTAATAAGGCTTTTGGTGATGGCGCTAAGCTTCAAGAACGCCATGATGCAGCGGATTTCGACGGCCTTATCTAGTAAAAAAATAGAGCTGAAATGGTGCATTTTTATAAAGAGACAAGGCATAAAATGGCTTGTCTCTTTTTTATTTGTAATAAATAAGAAGAGTTCAAAAAATAAACAGTTATTTGTGTTTATTCTGTGGCTTGTCACCATTTTGTAAGACGTGTCTGTGTTAGAATTGAGGCCTACGAAATCTGTTGGCCAGCATGATGCTGCAACCTACTCTTTGTTTGTGTCTATGTACTAGGCGATGTTTGCCTTTTTTTGCAGCGGCTAGATAAAAGAGAACAGCTCTACGTCTCATTTAGAGAGCTTTACCATGCAAAATTTAACGCAAGATGGACAAAACCTAGTTAACTCCCTTTCCCGTCGCTACAACCTAAGCTTTGATGCTGTGATGCACATGTTGATTGCCGTCAATAATGGCAATGGTTCGATGGCACAGTTCAACTGCCCTGAGCTGGGCGGTGGCGGTCAGTGGATGCGCGGAGGCATGACCATGGTGGGTGACATGTTCAACTATGGTTTGAAATCGACAGTGGATAACCTGTGTAATGAATTGGCTAACGGCCTGGCTAATATGCAAGTGTTCATGCCATTACCAAAGGGCTCAAAATCCAGTAATCAATGGTGGCCGGGTGATCTTGGTCAGCCTTTTAGCAGCGGTGCGCAAAATAGCACGCGTTACGCTATTTTTCCGAATCGTTTAGCGGTTGAAGTGAATGGCAATGTGACGGTTTACGATACGTTAGACAATAATATTGGTGGCATAAGCCAGCAGCAGGGCGGTAATTCATCACTGACTTTTTCGAGCCAATACGGCACGATTCCGGTGAATACCTTACCCATTGTTTCTGGTGCAGGTTCGTCTAGCTCAAATACGAACAATCAATCATCACAACAGTCAGCACAACAAAATCTAGCACCACAGAATAACTTTGTGGCTCCGCCTGCGCCAATGGCCTTTACGCCAGCGCCTGCGATGCAAGCTCCTCAGAATTTGACTAATGCATCGTCTGTTGATGAAGTGATTCAATTGATTGAAAAGTTGGCTAAGTTGCGAGATATGGGCGCGATTTCAGATAACGAATACAATTCTAAGAAAACAGATTTACTCAATCGTATTTGATTGAGTAAATAGAGTGTTTTGTTAGGTAATTGCAACCAATTAGAACGGCAGAGCAGCATCAGCCTGTAACATGGCTTGCATGTTTTCTGCTGTCATTGGTTTGGCGTAATAATAGCCTTGCCCGTAAAGGCAGCCCATTTCGATTAACCTTTCTGATTGTGATTTATTTTCTATACCTTCCGCGATGACTTCGCATTCAAAAGAATTTGCCAGCATGACGACAGATGACACGACGGCTTGTTTTCTAATATCCTGCTCTACTCCATCAATAAACGATCGGTCAATTTTTATGTGGTTTACATTAAGATTGCTGATGTAAGACAAAGAGCTCATGCCTGTGCCAAAATCGTCTATAGCTAATTTGATTCCGGCTTCTTTAAAGTTATTTAGACTTTGAGATATGTATTCTATGTTGACGCTGGTTGCAGATTCGATTAACTCTATTTCTAGTTTATTTGCTTCAATTTTATGATTTTTAAGTAGCCTAAGAGTGAAGTCTAATAAACTTGGGTCGAGTAAATTGTAAGGTGATAGGTTAATTGCGATGGGTGTAAACAGCCCTTGCTGGTGCCAAAGGTCAAGCTGTTCAATTGCGTTTGTAATAACGTAGCGGCCAAATTCTTGAACACGACCACTTTGCTCTATCAACTCAATAAAATGGGCTGGGGGTAGAAGCCCATCTGTTGGATGATACCAACGAGCTAATGCTTCAACACCAATAATATGACCATCTTTAAGTGACACTTTAGGTTGATAATGAAGCTTAATTTGCCTTTCAGATAATGCATCATCTAAATCGGCACGAAGTTTTAAGCGCTGGCGACCGCACTGTATATTTCTTTCATTAAACATACTCCAGCCACTGCGATTTTGTTTCGCTTCATACATGGCCGTATCAGCATATAGTATCAACGACTCTGGGTCTGTGGCCTGGCTTGGATAATGTGAAAGGCCAATGCTGGCACCTGTGCTAATCGCGAGTTTATTAATCATTACCGGCTCATTACAGGTAATGATTAATCTCTGTACAAGATTTTTAGCTTGCTCAATATCCACTTCTGGTGCCCAAATGATAAATTTGTCACCACCAAAGCGAACAAGCGTTTGAGCGTCGTCTAATACTTGATTCAGTTTTTGAGCCACTTTTATTAAAAGAGTATCGCCTGCTGCATGCCCAAATGTGTCGTTTACTTCTTTGAATTTGTCTAAATCGATGACAAAAAGACAACCTTGTTTAGGGTGATGGCTATAAAATTCTTCGTATTTTTTATACGTTGGATCCGAGTGATCGATAATGATGGGGTGCATCATGTTAGCCAGAAACAGGCGGTTGGGTAATCCTGTTAATGAATCATGAGTCGCCAGATGAGCTAGTGAATCGTTTTTATCCTGAACGCGTTTATTCATCCATGATGATAGAGTCAGTGCGAACCAAGTTGCTAACCAGAAGACGATAATTGAGGTAATGATGAGGCGTTTCATCACAAATGTGAGTGTATTATCAATATATTCTGATGTCTTGATAATGATGACTTGGTATTTATCCCCTCTTACCACCTGCCAAAGAAATTGCTTTCCACTCATTGTTTCTTGGCCATTTGGCATATCAACGGTAGATAAAGACGTGCTTGTCAACAACATGAGTTTAGATAATAAGAGATCAATCTCAATAGGGTTCATTTTATGATCAATAGACCATTCTAGATTTGGTCCAGTGATTTTTATATAAAGCTCTGATTCCTCTAAATGACCATTAAAGTAGACCAACTTAATAAGTTCTGCGAGATGTTCTTCAGGAGCTTTCTTGTTAGTAATGAGAAGTTCACCATGGATCAACATGGCTTGCCTATGTAGTGAGTCTAGCGCTGTTTTTAGACCCAGATCAGCCGCAAGGCGATAAGATACGACCGTATAAATAGAGGCGACAGATAACGCAACAGTAAGACATATCAGTATCAGCTTTAAGCGGAAGGATTTGTCTCTTTGTAACTCTAACAGTGCTGTCATAAAAACCTTGAGTGGGTGGAAGGCTTCTTATTTTTTAACTTTATAGGTACTAATCCCTGCGACATGATAAACGGGGCACCATCCTGACAATAGGGATATTAAGTTGAGTGCACCGAATACGCCTATTAATACTTCTAATACAGGCTCTTCTAAATAGTCGCCGTTGAAAAGAGCAAAACCAGTAAATACAATTCCTACAACGCCTCGAATTATTCTATCCGCAGGATGTAAATTTCTTTTCATTTAGGACTGCCTTTTAAATTTATTAATATCACGAGTACTGCAAAATAGTCGGCTTTATGCGGATAAGAAACAATATCAAGACTGTAAGGAATTGCATCACATTTGTAATTGGAGTGTGTTGACAGGGCTTCCTGACTACAAAATAAGGCGCGTTTTGATGAAGTTTAAAAAAGCTTCAATACGAGATGCTAGAGCTGTGTGTTTGTAGTAGACCGCATTAACTTGCTCTCTGGGATTGGGTGTCTGTATGGATTCGATTAGTAGGCTGATCAAGCGTCCTGCTTTGATATCTTCACTCACCATAAAGTTAGAGAGTAAGGCAATGCCATTACCTGCTAAACACAATTGACGAACGGTTTCGCCGCTACTTGCTTTGATGTCAATTGACAGTTGAATAGGTGGTATTGTTGGCAGTTTGTTTAAATTGGCAATATCGGAAAAGCCGATGATATCGTGCAGTGCTAGCTCCTCGACTGTCTTTGGTATGCCGTTTATTGCCAGATAATCTGGCGAAGCAACCAAATGAAGTATGCTTCTTCCAAGCAAGGTGGCATGTAATCCTGAATCACTTAATCCTCCAATACGAATAGCAAGATCGGTGCGTTTTTCAATTAAGTCAATAATGCTGTCGTTCGATACTAGCTCAAGTTCAATATCTGGATAAGCCGCTCTAAAGGGTTTAATAAGAGGAACGAGTTGATGAAGTACAAAAGGACTAGCTGCATCGATGCGTAATCGCCCAGAAGGTCTGGTTTTTTGGGCAGTAAGCGCAAACTCCGCACCAGCAATCTGTTCCATTGCACTGCGAATCGCCATGATAAAGCGTTCGCCTTCCTGTGTTAGGCTGACTTTTCGTGTCGTGCGGGTAAACAAACTGCATGCGTGTTCTTGCTCTAAGCGAGTTATGGCACGAGATACTTTCGCCACTTGAATGTCTAATGCATTGGCTGCTGCAGAGAAGCCGCCATGATCGGCAACCGCAAGCAATATTTCTAAGTCTTCTGTTTTTGATCGAATGCCGTTCATTGCTTATTCCATCACATTATTATTGCTGTTATTGATAAAGTAATTTGTTACTTATGCTGTTTTTGTAAATATTAGCAAGCTTCATACTCCACTCCAACAAAACTTGAAATGTCTCTTTTAAAGGCAGCTTTCTTTAATGGAATGTTTCTTCAATATAGGAGTGCATGATTATGCCACTTGCTCTTTGGGCGCTGACTCTCAGTGCCTTTGCAATAGGAACCACAGAGTTTGTTATCGTAGGTTTGATACCGACGATAGCGAATGATTTATCCGTCAGTTTACCCAGTGCAGGCTTGCTCGTCAGTTTGTATGCGTTAGGTGTTGCGGTTGGCGCACCAGTGCTAACGGCTTTGACGGGCAAGCTCAATCGTAAATGGCTGCTCATTGGCTTAATGAGTTTGTTCATTCTTGGCAACATGCTGGCTTGGGCGGCACCGGGTTATAACTCGCTCATTGTTGCTCGTATCTTAACCGGATTGGCTCACGGAGTATTTTTTTCGATCGGTTCGACGATAGCCACACGTTTGGTGTCGAAAGAAAAAGAGGCCAGCGCGATTGCGCTCATGTTTACTGGTTTGACCGTTGCTCTTGTTACTGGTGTTCCGTTAGGAACTTGGATTGGACAGCATTTCGGCTGGCGTGCGACTTTCTTGGTGGTCTCAGCATTGGGCTTAATCGCCATGATTGGCAGCGCAATTCTAGTGCCAAATAATCTTAAACAATCCCCTAATGCCAGTTTGGTAAAACAAATGTCTGTATTGGTTAAGCCACGTTTGCTTTTGGTGTATGCCATGACAGCAGTGGGTTACGGCGGAACGTTCGTGGCCTTTACTTTTCTCGCCTCCATTCTTGAATCTGTGAGCGGTTTCCCATCTTCCGCCATTGGTTTGATCATGCTGGTGTACGGTGTATCGGTAGCGATTGGTAATATTTGGGGCGGAAAAATGGCTGACCGAATTGGTCCGATTAGTGCTTTGTCTTATATTTTCTTGGCTTTGGCTGCGGTGCTTGTTCTCTTTTACTTCACCGCGCCCTATCCATGGCTGGCCTTGATAACCGTATTGCTTTGGGGCGCTTTCGCTTTTGGTAATGTACCAGGCTTGCAGGTTTATGTAGTGCAAATTGCGGAACGAGAAACGCCCCACGCAGTAGACGTTGCCTCGGGTTTAAACATCGCTGCGTTCAATGTAGGCATTGCGTTAGGAGCGCTTATAGGCGGACACATTGTTGATCAATATCGCTTAATAGATACGGCTTGGGTTGGTGCGGTCATTGTTTTGGTGGCGCTGGTTCTGACACGCTTTAGCGGCTACTTAGATAAGAAAGACCGCTTTACGGTTCAATTAAATAACCTTTAACAGGAAAAATATTATGAAAAATACCAACTTTACGCTGGGAATGGGCACTTTTCGACTTCAAGATAAAGTCGCTTATGACTCTGTGAAAATGGCGTTAGAAGAAGGCTATCGCCATATTGACACTGCTCAAATCTACGGGAATGAAGCCGAAGTAGGGCAAGCCATTGCAGATAGCGGTATCCCAAGAGACGAATTGTTCATTACGACAAAAGTTTGGTTCGAAGCTTTTAGCGAGGACAAATTCATCGATAGTGTGAAAAAAAGCCTTACTAAGTTGAAAACCGATTATGTGGATTTACTTTTGATTCACTGGCCGTCGCCGCAAGATGAAGTCGATATGGTGTTGTATCTAAACGAATTGAAAAAGTCGAAAGATATGGGGTTAGCACTCGAAATCGGTATTTCTAACTTCACCATAGCGCAAACTCAACAAGCGCTAGACATTCTGGGTGAAGACGAGCTATTCACGAACCAGATCGAAGTGCATCCATATTTGCAAAACGACAAGCTAGTGAATTTTTGCCAAACTAATAAGGTTGCAGTGACAGGTTATATGCCGTTTGCCTATGGCAAAGTATTGTCTGATGAAACGCTAAAAGCTATTGCTGAAAAACACCAAATAAGTACTGCGCAACTAGTTATTCAATGGCTGGCTCAGCGCGATATTGTCACTATTCCGTCGTCTACTAAACGTAAGAACCTTACTTCAAACTTTGAGAAAGTAAGTATTACTCTAAGCGATGCAGACATGGATCGAATTGCCGAATTGGATTGTAATGATCGACAGGCCAACCCAGATTTTGCCCCTGAATGGGATGCATTTAGTTAGTTTTAAAGAATATTAGCGTTTAAAAAGCTGGCTTGTTGAGGGATTTGACTCGACGAGTTGGCTTTTTCGTTTTGGGAAAAATAGAAGAATAAAATAGCTGCGAAAAATACCAAATAAAAAGCATCTATGCAGACTTTGTCTAAGTTTGTTCCATTAGTTACGGGAGTCATCTAAGATAAACTTTAGTTTAAAGTTTATTGGATAGTTTATTGGAAAGGGTTGTTGTTAATGTTTGTAAGGTTTCTGCGTCCAAACAATCTCTCCCAAAAAATGATGCGTGTGATTTTTTCCATTTATTTGGTTGTTACCCTTCTAATCACAAGTTTGCAGTTTTTGAGTGAATATCTGAAAACGCAGGATGCTATTGTCAGTGAATTACAGCAATTGGATGCAACCGTTCGAGGTCCTATTTCGACTAGCTTGTGGCAGTACAACCACAATCAGTTAGATTCGCTCACCTCGGGGCTTATTCAAATGCCAATTATTGAAGGTGTGGATGTTTTCGATCAAAATTCGCAAAGTATAATATCGAAAAGATTTTACGATCCTACCTCTGTTCCATTGTCTATTTTTGATTCGACATCAGAATTAAGCTGGTCTCTAAATGGCGAAAGCATACCTCTTGGTACGCTGGTACTTTATTCATCCTCAGGTGTGGTGCTAGAACGAGTTTGGTTCGGCTTTGCTTTGATTGCTATTACCGCATTCATCAAGTTAACTGTTTTATTCTGGCTGTTTATTTGGGCCTTTGACCGCTATTTAGCCGCTCCTTTAAGAGAGCTGATGTCGCAGGTGAATGAGGTGCAATTAAGCCCAAGCATTAGTAAGCGAATTAATTTATCAAACACTGACAATAATGAACTCAGCCAGCTTCAAGAACATATGAATAATATGCTCAGTGCCATGTCGACAGATCGAGCTCGACTGCTTGAAGGCGAGCAAGCCCGGCGAGATTGGTTAGAAGATGCTGTGGCAAAGCGCACCGAAGACCTACAAATTCTCAATGAAAAACTCAAACACCTCGCAACAAGAGATTCTTTGACTGACGTCTTAAATCGAGGAAGCTTTTTTGAAACAGCACAACAGTTGCTGGTTCTTTCCCAGCGTCAAAAATCGATAGCGTCTTTTATCCTGATGGATTTAGATTTTTTTAAGCGTATCAATGATACTTATGGTCATTTTATCGGGGACAAAGTACTGATCCACTTTACCCAAACACTTCAGGGCTTTTTAAGAAAATCAGACCTTCTTGGCAGAGTGGGCGGTGAAGAGTTCGCCATATTTCTTCCTGATACCGGATTAGATGCTGCTTGCCAGCTTGCTGATAAAATACGTCAAACTATAAGTGATGCCGCGTTAGAAGTGGAAGGTAAGACGGTCACTTATACTGTAAGCCTTGGTGTTGAGTCATCTGGTCCCGAAGATCAATTAATTGATGAACTGTTTAAGCGTGTCGATTTGAAGTTGTACGGAGCGAAAGATAAGGGGAGAGATCGCGTTGAGAGATAATAAACTAAGAATGCTATCTTTCCTTATGTTTGCCTTGGGAGCTGGCGTGTCGAGTGTTAGCCATGCGAAAACACTAAAAGTGTGTTATGACCAATGGCCACCAATGACCATATTTCCCACAAAAGAAGTGCCTGAACGCGGTGTTGTCATCGATATGGTGGAGCAAATTTATTCATCAAAAGATTATTCCCTCGAATACTTTGAAGTGCCGCTAGCAAGGGGATTAGACATGGTAGCTGAAGGGCTTTGTGACATGCTGCCAGAATATCTCTATTCGAAGAATTCAGACAATGCCTTTGTCTATGCCAGTGAGGCAACATTTTCATACGCTACCGCTTTTGTTGTCAGAAAAAGTGACTCTTGGCGCTATCAAGGCATTCAATCCTTAAATGGCAAACGTATCGCCACGGGGCCGGGTTGGGATTACAGTTCGATGAGTGCTGGCTATCAACATTATATTGATGATCCTGCGAACTCGGATTTTGTTGAAGTAATCGCGGGTTATGATGACGTAGTTGATCGTATCTTCCATATGATTAAAGAGGATCGCGTCGACTTATACGCCGATAACGACCTTGTTCTTCAATATGTTTTAAACCAATTAGATTTAAATGATGACCTTATAATTGTGCGCCCCGGCTTTGAAAAACAATTGGTCGAAATGCCTATCTTTTCAAAACAAATGCCCGTTGAAAAAAGACAAGACTTGATCAATATTTGGAACGAAGGCCGCTTGGCCATGAAGGGCAAAGAAGAGCAGGCCCTTCTAAAAAAATACAAAGTTTCATTAGAGAAGTAACGTAAGACAGACCAGCATAGCTTTGGAATTGTTGGAAACTAAAAAAGATGGGCTCACTATCAGATCAACTCATAGAAGAGCTGACCCATCTAGAATTGACTTGTTCGATGATCAGCTTGAACCACTATTCGTATCAGCTAAGAGATCATCAACATGTACGGATAGTGAAATGCTAAGTAATACAACCGAACTCCAGCTTGAACCGATTGATGCTGTCATCACTTGGGTCGATGGAAATGCTGTGAAACACCGTCAGAAACGACAAAAATATATGGCAATGGAGTCTCTGCCGCTACATGAAAATGCGTCGAATCCTCATAGATGGATGTGTAACGATGAAATTTTGTACTGCATCCAATCGATCGAAAATCATGCGCCGTGGATAGGTAAAATCTGGATAGTTGTTGATGAGGAAGGCCCCGATTTATCAAGCCTATCAGAAAGCATTAGGGCCAAGGTGCATCTTGCTTACCATGCGGAAATCTTTGACGGTTTCACGCACGTGTTACCAACTTTCAACTCTCTAACTATTGAAAGTATGCTGTGGCGAATTGAAGGGTTGAGTGAACGCTTCATCTACTTCAATGATGATGTGTTCTTGGCTGCACCTCTAAAACCGACAGACGTTTTTGACGGACTGACTCCTATTTTGCGGGGCAAGTGGGTTGACTATAGCGGGTTGCTTAGCAGTGCCGAAACACTGGATGACCCTGCGAAATTTCACTATTTCATGCAGATAAATGCGGCGAAAATTATTGGTTTTCCCGCTACAGAGCTGTTTTCTGCTGCTCATGTTGTGCACCCTTTTCGACGTTCAAAGATGGCTGAATTGTTTGAACGGTATCCCGATGAGTTTCTCAATAACATTAAATACAGATTTCGGAATTTGGAGCAATTTCTCCCGCAGGGTCTGCATAATCATGCTTGTATCATGGACAAAGAGGCCAAGATCAACACATCAGATGACCACCTTCACATCTCGAGCGGATATGGAAAAGGACAGCCTCCTGCCGACACTTTAGCGATACTGAGTAGAGCGACAGATCCTAGCATCAAATTTCTATGCGTTAATGATCTTCCTCAACTGGTCGAAATTATCCCTAATGCTGCCGAATGGATTGCTCAGGCTATTGGTGGTTTTCCGGGGCTAAATACAGCCATTAAAGAGTTGTGTCTGCAATCAGAGGAGGCGGCGACAAATTTGGCAGAAGCATGATGTCGCTATCGAACAATGTAACAGCGGAATGAGTGGCTAGTTTACAAAAAATAAGTGTGGCTAATGGTTTAGTACACTTAAATCAACCAGACAGACAGGCTATTAGATCTTTTAGATTGTGGAAGCTAAAGAGATGGGCCCACTACCAGATAAACTCATTGGATAGTTGGCCCATTTAGAATTAACTAGTTCGACGGTGAACCTGAACCACCGTTACCTTTGCCGCCATTGCTTCCTGCACCATTACGATTACTTCCCATACCACCGCCATTCATTCCCATGTCACTAGACCAAGAAGGCAAAGTGACACCTTGTTCACGAGCCCGAATTAGCATTTGGTTGTGGTGCAAGTCACGGAATTTTTCGCGTTCTTGTTCTGTTTTTAATGCAAAATATTTCTGATGATATTGTAACCGCTCTTGCTGGGTCATGAGTTGAGAACCATAAACCATCTCCATGTCTTCACGCTGGATTTGATCCTTGTCTTGAGTTCTGTCCTGATCAGCGGCAAAAATCGGATTACTGGCCGTCATAATGGATGCACCAGCAATAATAGATAGTAAAGTGAGTTGCTTAAACATACGGATCTCCTTAAATAGGTAAAAAACCGTGTCGCCTAAGCCTTGCCAGCGATACGACCTAAGACTCAACCTCGCGGACACTCCGCGGATCAATTCTTAGTTCCATCATAGAAGTTTATTCCGACTAAGATCGTGCGCTACATCACATTAGATGAAATGAATATAACTCTTATTGTGTTATGTCTTTTTCAGTTGGCTATTTATTAAAGCCTGCTTTGCTATCTGTAGGTTAGCCTTAAACTTAGGGTCGAATTCTCATAGCTTCTTGGTTACTCTGGATCAAACTCTAATAAGACAGATTAAGGTATTTCATGCCAGAGCAACTAAACGACCAAACTCTCGATAAACAATTCGCCTTTTTATGTGAGATAGACCAACTAAAATCTGTTATCCGTAAATCGCCATTGATTGATAAATCACGAAGAGAGAACTCTGCCGAACATTCATGGCATTTGGCCATGTATGCCTTAATCCTAAAAGACAGTTCCGACAAGGAAATTAATATTGAGCGCGTGATCAAAATGCTCTTGATCCATGACATTGTTGAAATCGACGCGGGTGATCACCCGATACATGAAACGGTGGATAACACAGCTCAAGAAGAGGCAGAGCAAAAAGCTGGGGATCGTCTCTTTGGTTTATTACCAACATCTCAAGGTGAAGAACTCAAAGCCCTTTGGTACGAATTTGAAGCCGCTGAAACAAATGACGCCGTGTTTGCGAAATCTCTAGACCGACTACAACCATTGATTCACAACGTGGCTACCAACGGCGGTACATGGATCGAAGGTAATGTCAGCCATGAACAAGTTAAACAGCGTTATGGGTCAGTGATTAGCGCGGGCTCAAAAAGAATCTGGAATCTAGTGCAAAAATTGGTTGGCCAGTATTTTCATAGATAGAGTCCGCTGTCTTGAATTAGCCTAATAGTAGAAAAACAAAAAGCCGAAAATCCAGTGATTTTCGGCTTTTGTTTTCTGATACTAATCGATAGGAAGATTAGTATTGAGAGTCTTTTAACACTCGTTCGCCATAGATGCCATTCTTTGGAATAGGTGTGTAGCTAGAGTTAGCCGCGCGCATCACACGAATTCCCTCGGCACCCGCGTCACGGGCAGAAATAATGTCGCCATCTGCATCGCCGTAATAAACTTTGATGTCATTATCTTTGATGTACTTAGTTTTCGTGTATTCAGTGCGGCTTGATCCCGCAAAAATAACATCGTGCATATCTTTGATATCAAAAGTCTTTTTCAAATACTCAGTAGTGAAATTACAATCAGAACCTGTACGACCTGTAATGAAATAAATGCTATCACCACGTTCTTGGTGCATCGCAATCAACTCTTTGGCAATATTCTTCGGCATGCTGAATGCGTCCCAGCCACAGTTTGCTTTATCCCAAAAGTCTTGATTCGTTAGGTAAGAATAACCGTTTGGCGAGAATTCTTGTTGGCCACGATAAAAAACCGGCGTGCTAAACAAGGTCGTATCATCGATATCAAAACCAACCGCAAAAGGCGCCTTGCCTTGCAGCTCTTTCTGGATATCTGCAACAGAAATCATCTTCACATCAGCTGGCATGCCCGCAGTGGTCATATCAATGGTGGAATAGCCTTTATGAGTACCAGGTGTTTTTGGATCCGCGTTAGCAGATAAACTAGCGACACAAGCCAGTACAAGCGTTATCGAGCGTAGAGTATGGTTCACAGTGTTCCCTATAGGTTTCATTGTTAATAACTTGCGTATATTATCGCTAAAATATATGACTTTCTATCCATTTGGTTTGGTAGGAAATAGTTTGCGAATGAGGTTGCGTGAATCGACTGACCAGTTAATAAAGAGTCAGCTTCATCGATCTACTGGCAAGAAAGGGTGCCAATAGACCGATGATGGCTGATTTATATTATTTATTACTTAGCTTAACTACGACTTTTGCCTCGCCTAAATCGGTGCTCAAGAGTGCGCCTGATTCAGATACCTTGGTAAAACTCAAAGTATTAGCCAAGGTTTCTGTCTTGATGTAATCAAGGTGATGCTGGCACCAATGAGTCAGTACGTCACTCGCTTCGATACTAATGTCGATGCGATCCAATACCTTGTAGCCCTGTTGTTTGCGCATTTTCTGAATGTGGCTAACAATTTCTCGCATGGCGCCTTCCGCCACCAATTCCTCTGTCAGTTCTGGGTCGATGCTGATCGACACAAAACGGTTGGACGTGGTGTGCGTACCCGCTTTGGCTTGACGATAGACGTTAATCTCTTCTTGGTTAAATACTTGCCCATCCACCTCGATTTGCCCGTGAGTTTCTAGATGCTCCAGCTCTTGCTCATTGAGTTGCGCAATACGTGCTGCATAGTATTTCATTTGCTTGCCAAGGCGTTTGCCTAAAACTGGGAAATTCGCTTTAGCGTAGAAGTCGATGTAGTCATTTTCCTGTTGGCTAAAGAGTACGTCTTTGATGTTCAGCTCGGTTTGAATGTAATCCGTCAAACGAGCGATGTCGTTTAGTACCTGAGCCTCTTTATGCAATACGGTCAGCGATTTGAGCGGGGTTTTTAGTTTAATTCTCAAATCGTTACGCAGTTGACGACCCATTACCAAGATATGCTGAACACGAGCAACACTGGCTTCTAAGTCTTCGTGTTTTAACGCCGCATTTGCCGTGGGGTAGTCGCACAAATGCACAGACTCTGGCCTATCGTTAGCGGAAAAAGGCAACAGCTCTTGGTATAAATGCTCCGCAAGGAAGGGGGTAAAAGGCGCCATCAATGTATTGAAGGTATCCAAGCAAAGGTACAAAGTCTGAAAGGCTTGTTGCTTATCGTCATTCAGCTCCTTCTGCCAGAAACGAGCTCGGTTAAGGCGAATATAGCCGTTGGTGAGATCCTCGATAAACTCGAACAGCGCAGGTACCACATTGTACAGATGATAGGCTTGCATCTCTTGATTGATCTTGGTTGTCAGCGTTTGCAAACGTGACAAAATCCATTGATCCAAGATATTGTCAGAACCTTGGTTATCTCCTTTGTGCTGCCATTGGTCGATCTCGGCGTAAGTCGAGAAGAAGCGAAAACCATTGAGCCAAGGCAACAAGACCTGACGCACCATATCTTGTACGCCAGCATCAGAAAAACGTTGCTCTTCCGCCTTTACCAAGCCTGAGTTGATCAAATATAGACGCAAAGCATCCGCTCCGTAATGCTCCATCAGAGTATCAGGGGGCGTGTAGTTTTTGAGGCGCTTGGACATTTTCTTGCCATCTTCCGCCATCACGATGCCATTGACGATAACGTTTTTAAACGCTGGTCGCCCGAACAAACATTGGCTGAGAACTTGTAAGGTATAAAACCAGCCTCGTGTTTGATCCACCCCTTCTGCGATAAACGCAGCTGGGAAGTTACGTTCAAATTGCTCTTTATTTTCAAACGGATAATGTACTTGTGCATAAGGCATGGCACCGGACTCAAACCAGCAGTCGAATACTTCCGCAATGCGTCGATAGGTGCCTGGTTCCTCTGGAAGGGAGAAAGTCAGTTCATCAACATGATCACGATGCAAATCGTCGACGGTTACGCCAGTGTAGTTTTTTAACTCTTCTATAGAGCCAAGACACAAATGCTTTCCTGTTGTATCGTTTACCCAGATTGGTAGCGGAGTACCCCAATAGCGGTTACGCGATACCGACCAATCGATTGCACCTTCTAACCATTTTCCCATTCGGCCTTGTTGGATATGCTCTGGTACCCAATTGATCTGTTCGTTGTTGGCTTGTAGCTCTGCACGCATTTGCTCTACCTTGATGTACCAAGAGGGCACAGAACGGTAGATGATGGGCGTATCGGAGCGAGGGCAAAAAGGATAACTATGGGTGATGGTTTCCTGACGGTACAAAAGATCACGCGCTTTTAATGTTTGTATGATGGCTTTATCTGCATCTTTCACATACAAGCTCTCGAAGTCAGTCACTTCATGGGTGAAGCGGCCACGACTGTCTAAAGGGCAAACTGAGGCATGTAGACCATTGGCTTTGCAGACGCGGTTATCGTCTTCGCCAAAAGCGGGTGCCATGTGGACAATGCCTGTACCACTGCCAGTCGAGACAAAATCATCGGCAAATATTTGGAAAGCACCGGACTCATTCAAGTGGCTAAAATAGGGGAAAAGCGGCTCGTAGTGTTTACCACTCAAGTCTGCTCCCAAAACTTTATCAAGCACCTCTACATCACGGCCTTTGCACATAGATTCCAGTTGCGCCTCGGCGAGCCAAAGGGTTTGGTTGATAGTGGCATCATGTACTTTCACATAAGGAATGTCTGGGCCAACACACAGAGCAAGGTTTGAAGGCAATGTCCAAGGAGTCGTCGTCCAAGCGGCAAAATAGGCGTCTTCCTCTACGAGTTTAAACAACACAGTGACCGCAGGGTCTTGAACTTCCTTGTAGTTAGAACTGGCTTCAAAGTTAGATAATACGGTTTCCAGCTCAGTGGAATAGGCGATAACCTTGTCCCCTTGGTAGACGAGCCCTTTGTCCCACAATTGTTTAAAGACCCACCAAACGGACTCCATGTACCAAGGCTCCATGGTGCGATAATCGTTGTCAAAATCTACCCAGCGGCCAAGGCGCGTGATGGTCTTTTCCCACTCGCTGGCATAACGCTGAACAATGCCACGGCATTCCGCGTTGTAACGAGCGATACCCAGCGATTCAACCGCCTCTTTGGCGGACATACCAAGGGATTTATCGATTTCATGCTCGATGGGCAAACCATGACAATCCCAACCAAAGCGCCGCTCTACATGGAATCCTTTCATCGTAAAGTAACGCGGGATGATGTCTTTGATGGTTGATGCCACCAGATGACCATGATGGGGCAACCCCGTTGCAAACGGTGGCCCATCGTAAAACACATAGTCAGGCTTATGTTTCGACGCGGCAAGAGAGCGCTTAAAAATCTGTTTGTCCTGCCAAAATGTCAGCACAGCATGTTCAGCATCCACGAACGAAAAACGCTCGGATGTAGAGGAATTGTCAGCCTCAGGGGCTAAATGCGAAGGGGAGTCTTGAGTACTCATATCGGCTTCCTGTTAAAACCCAAGAAGCAGAAAAAAGAAACCCGCCTCTTGGGCGGGTTTGCTTTATTTACTCAACAACGAACCCACCACTCCTAGGAATGATGATAATAATTCGTTGCTGAGTAAGGGATACGTTTTTCATAGCTCTATTTTTACCTTTGATCAGAATGACAGTCAAGTGTGGTTGAGGTATTTATGATTCTCTTAATGATAGGTATCTATTTCGCAGCATTTTTTATATAGTCTTAAAATCAACGTAAATTTGTTGGAAATGGTTTTTTATGATTATTTCAATGCGGTTTAGCAATTTTTATAGCTTTGCCCAAGAAGCATCGATTAACTTTGCTGTGGGGAAAAAGCCAATCCCATCTGGGTTTGATGTCAACTTGCCTGACATTCGTTTAAACAAAGTGCTTGCTGTAGTTGGGGCAAATGGATCCGGTAAGACGCAATTTATAAAACCACTGGTCTTTTTAAGCTGGTTTGCTAGTTCGTCCTTTTTAAAAGGTGATCCTGATAGTGATGTTCCTTTTCAACCTCACCGTCTTCACCTTGAGGAAGACACCATGGTTGAAGTCGATTTCTTATTAGATAATCAGACTTATCGGTATCGACTTGAACTTAATAATGAACGTATTCAATTCGAAGGTTTGTATGTAAAAACAAGCAGTCAGTTCAGTTACCTATTTAAGCGAGAAAAAAAGGGTGAGACGTTTTCTTTTAAAGAAAAGGGCTTTCCTTTCCCTGCAAACAAGGCGGAAACACTGCGTGATAATGCCTCTCTTTTGTCTGCGGCCTATAGTTACGATATTTTAGAAGCTCGCCCATTTATTGATTTTTTTAAAAGTGTTGCAAGCAATGTGGCTTATATGGGGCGTAGACATTTCCGGTCTGAAGCCTTGTTTCATGCCGCAGAATCGTATGAAAAGTCTCCAACGCTAAAAGCTCGCATGATCGAAGTAATGGGAATGTTTGATTTAGGGCTGTCTAACGTGGAGATTAAAGCGTTTAAAGCGACGGACAAGGATGGCTCATCTGAACAACTTTATATGCCTATTGGCATACATCAATCTGCTGATGGAAAAGCGTTTTCCTTACCGTTTTTGGAAGAATCGAGTGGTACGCAATCGGCTTTTGTAATGTTAGAGCGCCTGTTGACCGTGCTTGAAAAGGGCGGTTGTGCTGTGATTGATGAAATCGATAATGACCTACATCCATACTTGATTCCTAAAATCATAGAATGGTTTCGCTTTGAACATACTAATCCCCATCAAGCTCAACTTATCTTCACGTGTCACACACCAGAAGTCCTTAACCGCTTGCAAAAACACCAGATTTATCTTTGTGAAAAACAGCAACAAATCTCAGATGCATGGCGTTTAGATGAGGTGGTTGGCGTACGAGCTGATGATAATCTCTATGCCAAATATATGGCTGGAGCACTTGGCGCAGTGCCAGAACTGTAAACTCTGCAATTAAAAGATGGCTAGCAAAGGAATGACATAATGGCCAAACGTAAACAGATTAGAAAAAAAGTCAGCACATCGCTTCTGGTTGTAGGTGAAGGTGCTGATGATAAAGCTTTTATAGACCACATGAAGCGATTCTTTTGTCCGAGATCTTGTGGTCGAACTGCCAAAGTGGAAGCGGGTGATGGCGGTTCAGCAGGAAATATTATTCAAAATGCCATTCGTAGTTTTAAAGCTGTTGATTACGACAAGCGATATCTTGTTCTAGACTCGGATCTTCCTCCCACTAATGCTGAAATGAAAAAAGCACATCAGAATGGCTACAAGATAATACTTTGGTCACCACAATGCTTAGAAGGTGCATTATTAGATGTACTTGGAGAGCGGGTGAACGACCATGAAATCAGTCAAGATCTTAAAAAGCGTCTGCATCCACGACTTGATGGTAAACATACCGACATGAATGCCTACCAAACCCTTTTTCCAGAAGACATCTTAGCGACCACGATGAATCAATCTGTAGGATCTGTTAAAAAAGTGTTGCTTGATAAATGAACAGTCGCAAATTAAAATGACCTTTTATTAGGTCGATTAAAGGTGCTTTAAAATGACTTCTAGAATCCTTTCCGACGTGGCTGCCAGCATTACGGAATTTAAAGCCAACCCAATGAAAGTTGCCGCCAGCGCACACGGTAAAGCGGTTGCTGTATTAAATCGCAATGAACCTGCGTTTTACTGTGTCCCTGCCGAAGCGTATGAAGCCTTAATGGATAAATTGGAAGATATGGAACTGATAGCACTCGCGAAGGAACGCGCCAATGAAGAAAGTATCCCAGTCAGCATCGCTGACTTATAAACTCGAATTCAAAAAGAGCGCTCTGAAGGAATGGCAAAAACTTGGAGCCACGCTACAGCAGCAATTCAAAAAGAAGCTGATCGAGCGTTTAGACCATCCACATGTTCTTGCTTCAAAGCTTTCAGGCGCTGACAACCTCTACAAGATAAAATTACGTCAATCAGGTTATCGCCTTGTCTACGAAGTGCAGGATGATGTAATTATTGTCACTGTTCTTGCAGTAGGAAAACGGGAGCGTAATGAGGTATATAATAAGGCGATGAAACGAGTTTGATTTTTAGGCTACAATTGTTAAATTATATCTTTAAAAAAGGATTGACTAATGAAAAATGAAAACAAATGGGCGTTTGATGAGAATTCATTTGCTTTCAATTTTTTCCTTCAATTTATTATCTATATTATTTGTGCTGTTTTAACATTTCTAACTGGGCTGATAGCATCAATCCTATGTGGTGATTTTACTCATTTAGGAAGAGCTGGAGCTGTTATTACATTGCTTGCAATTTCAATGGCTTATAGAGATTTCTATATGGATTTGCGTAATATGAGTTTTGAGGAAGTTGTTAAATTTCTTGGTAAAGAAAAGTTATTTGAAATATGGGCCTCATCATTTATTCATAAGAAAAAAGATAGGCTTGAAAAAATTAAGCCAGGATTTAATGAAAAAGATGCTCTTGATTTTTTAGATAAAATGAATAGCGTAGATGGGTTTAGTAAATATGGCGAAGATGCTTTTATAAAAGCATGGCTTAAAGAAATGTTTGATATATGGTCTAAAAAACTACGAGGTTGGGAGTTTAAAATGTTAGGGTTTGGTACTTTTTTATGGGCTTTTTCTGATTTAATAAATAATTTACTAGGGTGGTAAAAGGTAAGGTATGTTTTAAAGTATATCTAATCGAGATAGTATCTTCATTTAGCGAATCAAGATTTAAAGCCAATTCATTGAGTTGGCTTTTGTGTTTCTGAGCGACGTAAATCCTAGCTGCTTTTCTTCAACCCCAAGTAGTTCTCTATTCCTTTGATCTGGTCTTCCGCGTGGTGGTTGACGTAGAGCACGGTGGTTTCTTTGCCTTCACAGATTTTCTCGATAAGAGCTAAAACCAGCTGGCGGTTCATGTCGTCTAGGCCAAGGCAGGGTTCGTCTAGGATCAAGAGTGGCGGATGTTTCACCATGGCGCGGGCGATGAGCAGTAAACGTTGGTCGCCGTAGGAGAGTTTGTTAAATGGCTGGTCGGCGCGGTCTTTCATGCCGAGCAGTGCAAGCCATTGGTTGGCGATTTTCTTCTGGTTATCGGTTGGTTTGCTGTACATGCCAATGCTGTCGTAGAAGCCGGAAATAATCACGTTTTTGCAGCTAGTGCTGACACGATATTCCCATTGCAAAGATGTCGAAACGTAGCCGATAAATTGTTTGATCTGCCAAATGCTTTCGCCGTTACCGCGCTGGAATCCGAAGACAAAAATATCGTTGGTGTAGCATTGTGGATGATCGCCTGTGATTAAGGACAATACACAGGTTTTGCCGCTACCGTTGGGGCCGCTAAGCTGCCAATGTTGGCCGCGCTCAATGGTCCAATCCAGTTTATCGACAATGATTGTATCACCGTATTGGATGGTCGCTTGGTTGAGTTTAACTAGCGGCTGACTTGGGTTGGGTGCTGGCAGTTTGTTCGCAGGGTCGGCTTCTGGCACGCTTAGGTCGGTGGTTTTCAAATGCAGTAATTGGTAAAGCTCGTTGAAAGCATTTTCGTCTTTTTTATCTACTGTCAGTTCCACTCGTCCCTTATCAACATAAGCCACATGAGTAATAAACTCAGGCATTTCATCAAAGCGATTTAGCACCATGATCATCGGCGTTGTTTCTATGATAGAAGCGAGATGCGCTTGCAGCATGGCAAGGGTGTCGACGTCTAAACCATCGAATGGCTCGTCTAAAATTAGTAAGTCGGGTTTGCTGGATAAAGCGCGAATTAGCATGACTTTGCGGGTTTCGCCTGTGGAAAGTTTACGAAAGGCGCGGTCGAGTAGTTTGCTTAAACCAAATTTTTCTACTAGAGAGTTGGCAAGCTCCGGGTCTTGGCAGTTATCGAAAATTATTTCGTGTACAGGTGTGCCGAGTGAAATCACGTCCATGATGTCGGCGTCGTCTTTTTTCAGTTCTTTGGCAATCAGTTCGGCTTGGGCTTCAAAAGACACCAATCCCACATTTTTTGGAAGACCAGTTACTGTGCCGTTTTCAATATCGCCCACTCCGGCTAAGACTGCTGCCAAAGCGGATTTACCGGCACCATTACTGCCTGTAATCACCCAATGTTGGTTGGGTTCAATGGTCCAGTTAATCTCGCTTAGTGTAAAGCGATCATCAAAGTTCACTGTCACTTTCTTTAACTGGATAGTGTCTAAGCGGATGCTGTCCATGGTATTTCCTGATGTTTTGTTTAGAACAAGAAGAGACAAAAAAGCCGAGATCATTTATGTAAACAATCTCGGCTTTTTGAGTTTAAAGCACGATCTTATAAGCGAGCGCGCATTAATCTAATCGTCGTATTAAACGATTTTTTTCATATCCGCCATGTGGCCGCGTAACACCGCGCCAACTGCTTCTACTGGATGTGAACGAAGTGCTTTGTTTACTTCGATCAAACGAGCGTTATCTACGCCGTTGTCTTCTACAGAAAGACCTTTACCGATAACGTCGGTTTTGATGTCTTTCATGAAGTCAGCCAATAGTGGAACACAAGCGTGGTTGTATAGGTAACAACCGTATTCTGCTGTATCAGAGATTGTCGCGTTCATTTCGTACAATTTCTTACGAGCTATAGTGTTCGCGATTAGTGGAGTTTCGTGTAGAGACTCGTAGTAAGCCGATTCAGCAATGATACCAGCTGCTGTCATAGTTTCGAAAGCAAGCTCAACGCCAGCTTTAACCATAGCAACCATCAAGATACCGTTGTCGAAGAATTCTTGCTCAGAAATTTCTACATCGCCAGCAGGTGTTTTTTCGAAGTTAGTTTCAGCCGTGTCTGCACGCCATTGAAGAAGATTTTTATCATCGTTCGCCCAGTCTTCCATCATAGTTTGAGAGAAGTGACCACTGATGATGTCGTCTTGGTGCTTGTTGTACAAAGGACGCATGATCACTTTTAGTTCTTCAGAAAGATCGAATGCTTTGATCTTAGCTGGGTTAGAAAGACGATCTAGCATGTTGGTCACGCCGCCGTATTTCAATGCTTCAGTGATAGTTTCCCAACCGAATTGGATCAAGCGAGATGCGTAGCCAGCGTCGATGCCTTCTTCAACCATTTTGTCGAAGCAAAGGATAGAGCCAGTTTGCAACATACCACAAAGGATAGTTTGCTCACCCATAAGGTCAGATTTAACTTCAGCGATGAAAGAAGACATCAAAACGCCTGCTTTGTGACCGCCGGTACCTACCGCGTACGCTTTTGCTAGCGCAAGACCTTCACCTTTAGGATCGTTGTCTTCGTGAACTGCGATCAGTGTTGGAACACCGAAACCACGAACGTATTCAGCGCGAACTTCAGAACCTGGGCACTTAGGAGCAACCATGATTACTGTTAAGTCTTCGCGGATTTTCATGCCTTCTTCTACGATGTTGAAACCGTGAGAGTAAGATAGGCAAGCGTCTTTCTTCATAAGAGGCATAACAGCAGTAACAACTGGAGTATGTTGCTTATCTGGTGTTAGGTTCAAAACTACATCGGCAGTTGGGATCAAATCTTCGTAAGTGCCAACAACAAAACCGTTTTCAGTCGCGTTTTTCCAAGACTGACGTTTTTGTGCAATCGCTTCAGGACGCAAAGCGTAAGAAACGTCTAGACCAGAATCACGTAGGTTCAAGCCTTGGTTAAGACCTTGTGCACCACAACCGATAACAACCATTTTTTTGCCTTTAAGCGCTTCTACGCCATCTGCAAATTCAGAGCTGTCCATGAAGCGACATTTTGCTAATTGAGCTAGTTGCTCGCGTAGCGGCAAAGTATTGAAGTAGTTAGCCATGTTATACACATCCTATAGATTTGATTAATGTATCAACGATAAAAACACGCTGATATTAAAAATGGATTACACAGTCGTCAAGCCATGCTTTTTATGACGTCCTGCGAGTAGAACTAATCTAACGCAGTGGAACCTTTTCGTAAATTGATATATTCGCAATATAGTGTCCCATTTTTTGCAAACATGTTTTATGATGAACGGACACTAATCGTGCGAAGGTTTCATGATGAATATTAAGACGCTTAAACAGTTCCTCGCCTTGGCGGAAATATTGAACTTCGGACGCGCCAGTGACGAATGTCATATCAGTATTTCTGCCATGTCGCGTAACATTCGGCACTTAGAGGATGAGCTAGGTGTGTCGCTGTTCAACCGTGATAATCGTACTGTGGTATTGACTCAAGAAGGGCAGAAATTCCTCAAATACGCTCGTGATACCAGCCGACAATGGCACTTGATACGCCATGAACTAATGGATAATTCCGACCAACTTAGCGGTGAAATTAGTCTCTATGGTTCGGTTACAGCGAGCTATAGTTTTTTGTATGAGTTGCTGCGGCGTTTTCGTATTGCCTATCCTGCTATTGAAATCAAACTGCGCACGGGTGATCCAGAACACGCTATAGCCCATGTTCTCGATGGTAAAGAAGACATTAGTCTTGCTGCACGTCCAACTAACCTGCCTCGTGGATTAGCCTTTAAACCTATCGCTATCTCGCCTTTGTTGTTTATTGCTCCCCTTGAGCAGCAAGTGCCGAATGTGCCAACAAATACGCCAACCACGCCGGAAGAGTGGGCGAATATTCCAATGATTCTTTCAGAAAGTGGCGTGTCTCGAACACGTATTGATGAATGGTTTCGCCAGCAAGACATCGCGCCACGGATTTATGCACAAGTCACCGGTAATGAGGCGATCGTGAGTATGGTGAGCCTAGGTTTTGGTATCGGCGTGGTGCCAAAAATCGTCTTGGATAACAGCCCATTGGTGGATCGAATTAAGGTGCTAGATGTACAACCTGAATTGGAGCCATACGATATTGGTTTGTTTGCTCTGAAGAAAAGCTTGAAGAACCCGCTGGTAGAAGCGTTTTGGAATTTGATGGAAGAAGAGACGCCGTAGCGCCTCTTCTCTTTTTTTGCTGTGTGAGGTGGAAAGCTTAATTTACTTCCAACCACCTTGGTCCATTAATTTAACCGCTTGACGGTTGTTTTCACCTAATACACTCAAAGACACTTTATCGGCTTTGAACTCACCAAACGTTGCTAAGCTTTTAGGTGGCGCCACGCCTTCGATCACTGCGTATTCGTTGTTCACGTTGGCGTACCATTCTTGGCTTTGCTTATTGGTTAAGAAGTCAATGAGCTGTTGAGCGTTTTCTTTGTTTTTCGCGGATGCGGTGATGCCAATACCGCTGACATTCACATGAGCGCCACGTTCGTTGTCAGCTTGGTTAGGCCAGAACATTTTAAGCTTGTTAAAAACAGCGCGTTCGTCTGCCTTGTCGCTTAACCCTAAACGGCCAAAGTAATAGGTATTCGCTATGGCAATGTCACAAACCCCCGCAGCTGCGGCTTTTAGCTGATCAGTGTCGCCGCCTGCTGGTGGACGAGCAAAGTTGGCTACTAAACCTTTAATCCACTCAAGAGTTTGCTTTTCACCGTTTGCATCTATCATCGAAGCAACCAAAGATTGGTTGTATATGTTGTTAGAAGAGCGAATGCAAATTTTGCCTTTCCATTTAGGGTCAGCTAGATCTTCGTAAGTTGATAGATCAGCAGCGGATACAGTCTCTGGATTATAAAGGATAACGCGAGCACGTTGAGAAAGGCCGTACCAGTAACCTTCGCGATCTTTTAGGTGCTCAGGCACAACTTTGTTTAGATTGTCAGTTTCAAACGGCTGAAGCACATCTGCTTCTTTTGCTCGGTATAAACGTCCTGCATCAACAGTAATGAATACATCGGCTGGGCTAGCGTCACCTTCTGATTGTAGGCGGCTCAATAGAGCATCCGCGCTACCGGTAATTAGGTTTACTTTGACATTGTTTTCTTTTGAATAGATATCTAACAAAGGTGCGATAAGTGCTTCGCTGCGAGCAGAGTAAATATTAACCTCGCCACTTGCCTGAACGGATGTACTGCTAAAAGCGAGTATCGAGGTTGCGCCAGCTAAGGTTATTAATGATGTTTTTGTTGTTGGACGTTTCATTACGGGTTCCTATCTATAGTATGAAGTTGGGACTGCCAATGATTACTCCGCTATAGACAGACGGGAATGGAAATCGTTCCTGTTTAAAGTCGTGTTTTTAATAAATTTTCTATGTATTACTGAAATACCGGACAAACACAATTTCTACCGTCTGATTTTGCTTCGTACAATGCCTTGTCTACCATATCGAGAGCGCTTTCTAGGTCTGTAGTTGGGGCCAATTCAATAACACCTGCAGACAGTGTGATGTGCACTGATTGTTGATTGATTAAGAAAGTATGAGTTGCCATGCCTTTACATAATCTCTCTGCGGTTTTTAGTGCGTTTTGTATATCTGTATCTCGCATTAAAATATAAAATTCCTCGCCACCAACGCGAAATAAAGTATCTGTGGTGCGTAACTGGCTTTGTAACCAATTAGCGATTAATTGTAATGCTTGATCGCCTCCGCCATGACCAAATTTGTCGTTGATTTTCTTGAAAAAATCCACATCCAATGTCATTAAACTGAGCGTTTGTTCCGAGTGTTTTCGTTTGTTGAATTCATCATGAATAATGAGATTAAATTCTCTACGATTTGACGTGCCTGTTAAGGGGTCTGTGCGAGTAGCTTTATCTAGCTGTCGGATTAATTGGTTGCGTTCGGTAACGTCTAGCATGACGCCAACCTGTCCTAAGGCTTGACCATTTGATTTAGTGAAAACGGCTTTATTGAACTCCATTTCATGGAGGGAACCGTCGGAAAATCGTACTTCCGCCTCATAACACTGCGTGCCGCCTTTGGCTAATAATTGGCAATCAGCTTTATAATAAGTGTCTGCGAGGTGTTTTGGCGCTACATCATATACAGAATGACCAATGACTTTTTCACGAGAAAAACCAAGGGATTGACAAAATGCCGTGTTGCAGCCTCGATAAATATGCAAATGGTCTTTGAAAAAAATAGGTACGGGAATCGCATCTATGATGACTTGTAACACGTCATTTTCAGTTTGATTGGAAGGGTTTAAAGTAAAACTTGAGAGTTCAGATATTATCCACGCAGCGAGATGTTCGTCATCACGTGCAAAACAGTTTGCTGCTCCTCTTTGTATCCATGTAACGCTTCGTTCTAAGCTCCATTCGTCGACGATAACTATGGTCTTTCTGGATGCTAAAAGAGGCCAATCAGATGCTTTTATATCTTTTTCTGCAAGTAATGCGACAGATAGAACAGGTGACTGATCAATACTTTGTACAGCTTGCCATTCGACGGCTTGTCCACAAGTCAATAATAGTGTGTCTAGTTGCGTCTTCCATGATGCTAGTTGAGGTGAATAATATAAAATCGCAGATGTCATTGGTTCTCATAGCAGTTTGTTTATTAATCAACATCGTCTCATAGGTGAGGGTGAAATTCTGTAAAAAAATGTAGGAGTTTTAAGAACCTATGTGCGGATCTTGTGGTGTTGTCGTAACAAAGAAAGATAGAAGTTACAGCCATGAAAAGCGCCTATCCATTTAATAAATGGATAGGCGCATGGAGGATTAAGATGGTTAGTATTAAAGCTTGAAGAAACTTAATTGCTGTTGCACGTCGACACTGCTTTGAGCCATGTTAAGACCTGAACGTTTGGCCATTTCCGCACTTTGTTTTGTTAAGCTTTGCACAGAGTGCATTTTCTTGGTGATGTCTTCAGATACTTGCGTTTGCTCTTCTATAGATTGAGCAATGTGTTGAGCTTGCTCTGAAACTCGCTCAATGCCAGCTAGAATATTACCAGTAAGCTCGTTGGTTTTTTCGACTTGGTCTTTTGATGATTCCACTAATTTTAAGCTGACTTCCATACGGTTGACCGCTTGGCCACTGGCAGTACTAAGTTGAGCCAAAAGTGTTTCAATCTCATTTACGCTATCTTGTGAACGTTGCGCTAGAGTTCGAACTTCGTCTGCAACAACGGCGAATCCTCGGCCTTGTTCGCCTGCACGAGCTGCTTCTATCGCAGCGTTCAGGGCAAGTAAATTGGTTTGCTCTGCGATACTACGAATAACATCTAAGATGGTTTCTATATTGGTTGTTTCTTGGCGTAGTTGAGTAACAACAGTTCCTGTTTCTTTTAAGGAGCCAACCAACTGATTTATTGCGTCTAAGGTACCGTTTGCTGTGGTTAAACTGTTTTGTGCCACAGTGCGAATGTTATTGGCGGCGTCGGCTGATTGTTGAGTGTTGTCAGCAATGGTGCGGTTATTAGCGGACATCTGATCTAGTGCCACAACCACTTGAGTGGTGTTGTCCATAATGTGAACAGAATATTCGCTTACCTCTTGGTTTACCTTTAATACTTCTTGGCTATTTTCATTTACTTTGTTTACCGAACTAAGAACACCAGCAATGACAGAGCGTAGATTTTTCGCAGAGGTATTAATGGCATTACCAAGTTCAGCAATTTCATCGCTTCCTGACACTTGAACTGGCTTATTAAGGTGGCCTTGTGCCATATTTTGTGCGGCGTTACGAACTGCCAAAATACCACGTACTATGTTGTTGGATATCAAATAGCTAAGCGTGATGGAAATAATCAGTGCGATTAAGATAGAAATCCAAAAGCCGATTTCAATTTCTGCAACAAGACTTTCCGTTTGTTTTTTTGCTTCAATGACTTCGGTGTTTGTCTTGTCTGTTAGAAGCGCGAAGTATGTCATCAGGTCATTGTATGAGCCGATGAAAGCAGAAAATACGGGGAAGGGCGCTTTGTTATCGGCCGAATTTTCCATCGCGCTGACGAAAGCTTTTGTTTTACTTTGAAAATTATTAAGCAGTGTTTGTAGCTTTCTAGATTCGTCGGATTTATCAGAAAGGCCTTTGTTAAGCTCATTAATAAGAGACGGTGTTGTGTTGTAGCTTTTTGAGATAGCTTCTAAATAACCTGGGATTTGCTGGTCGAGTGATAGTAGATAAGCAATCTGTAACCCTCGGACATTGAGGACGATATTAACCTGTGCTTCTTTCACTCGCTCTAAATTGAGCGAAACATTGTGGTTTTCTTCATAGAATCGGTCAAAGCGAGTTGCTAATTCTGTACTTTTTGCTTTTATTAAACTTAATGCCACCAAAAATATAATGATGATAGATAAAATGAGGGTGATGAATTTCGCTTTTACGGATAAATTGTTCATGTCGGTTCCTTCAACGTTGATAGATTATCTCGCGTGATCTTGGTGCTGTTTTTTTGCGTTATTTTGGTGCGTAGTTTGTATGGCATTTTCCATAAAAAATCAAAGTAATTCTTCTTAAAGAAAAATTATTTGGTAAGGGAGAAGGGGATGTTTAGACTTTCTAAATTGATCAGAGCTAGCATTAAGATAACTATCAATAAACATCCATATTTCACTATTCCGTTATGCTTAAAAAAGTGGACAATAGCGGTCTTTCTTGTCGCTCTCATTCCTGCAGGTCATCATGATATCAATTCCTTCTACTGAGGATACGGCTTCTCGCCGTGTTCAATACTTGCGCGTTTTTGTGCTGGGCTTCAGTGCTTTTATTTTTAACACCACAGAATTTGTTCCTGTGGGGTTGTTGTCGGATATTGCGCAAAGCTTTTCGATTCCGCCTGCACAGGTTGGTTGGATGCTGACTGTATATGCGTGGATTGTGGCACTTATGTCGCTGCCAATGATGTTGTTGACGCGTAAGCTAGAGCGTAAGACGTTATTGCTAGGTCTGTTTGCCTTGTTTATTGCCAGCCATATTTTGACGGTAGTGGCGTGGAATTTTACGACTTTGTTGGTGAGTCGTATTGGGATCGCTTTTGCTCATGCGGTGTTTTGGTCGATTACCGCTTCCATTGCAATTCGTGTTGCTCCGCAAGGAAAACATACCTTTGCGCTGAGTGTACTGGCAACGGGAACAGGTCTGGCGATGGTGCTTGGTGTGCCAGCGGGTCGTATCATTGGTCAGCTTTTAGGATGGCGAGCCACTTTTGCGGTTATTGCAGTCATCGCATTAATTATCATGTTAGCCATGTACCGTTTGCTACCTAATTTACCTAGTTTGTTTTCGGGTTCTCTTAGTAAGGTACCAGAAGTGCTTCGTAATAAAGTATTGCTAGGCATGTATTTATTTATCTTCGTGATTTTTTCTGCCCATTACACAGCTTACAGCTACATAGAGCCCTTCTTAAAAGAGATCGGTTCAGCCAGTGGTCAATTCACCACGTTGGTATTATTGCTGTTTGGTATGGCGGGGATTGTTGGAAGTGTGCTGTTTAGTTACTTTGGTGAAAGAGCGAATACTTTGATGTTAGTTTCTAGTGTCGTCATCGCATCATTGTGTATGAGTGCTTTGTACTTTGTCGCACCAAGTGGCTCTTTGCTGATTACCAGCGTTTTGTTGTGGGGTGCGTCGCTGATGATTATTGGCTTGAGCATGCAGATACGAGTGCTGAAAGTAGACGATACTGCCGCTGATATTATTATGTCTTTGTATTCTGGCATTATAAATTTGGGTATCGGTGCGGGTGCTTTGATTGGTAATCAGGTCATTCAATTTGTTGGCTTGGGGAGTGTCGGTTTCACTGGTGCTATTCTAGGTGTTTGTGCTCTAGCGGTTATTGTGACGCTACTAAAACGTATTGGTAAGCCTACCGCAGTATAGAATTTTATCTATGGGCGTTGTTAAGTACAGATACGAAAGTGTATCTGTACTTAGTTTAAATTCAGTTAATATCATCAATATGCGTTGCTTGATTCCGACCTTGGGCTTTTGAATGGTAAAGTGCAATATCAGCATTTTTCATTAACGTGTCGGTGTCAGTTTTTCCATTTTTTACTCTAGTTACAATACCTATACTTACCGTGATGACATCTGCAATCTTGCTTGTTTTATGCTCTATGTTTATTAACTCAATTACCTGTTTCATTTGCTGGGCAATTTCTTCCGCTTGTTTTGCGCTTTTATTTGGAAGGATGACAACAAATTCTTCTCCGCCATAGCGAGCGAGCAAATCGGTTTCTTTGTTAATTATACTTTCTAGTGACGAGGCAATTTTCTGTAATGCTTCATCACCGCTAATATGTCCATATGTGTCATTATATTGTTTAAAATAGTCGACATCTATTAGCAGGATGGATAGGTCGTACCTGCTACTCTTGTCTGATGACAGTTCAACTAACAAGCGCTGATCAAACGCCCGTCTGTTAGCTATATTGGTCAAGCTGTCTGTGAGAGACAGGCTCTCCAAGCGGCGTGTTTGCGTATTAATCGTGTTTGAGAACTCATCAAAAGCCTGAAATAACTCATCAATCTCATCCCTATTTGAAGGAAGGTTATGTGAGCCTTTGGTCATTAGGTTAATTTTTTGAGTTAAGGTTCGTAAGCGCTTAACCGCATAACTATAAAGTCCTAATGTCGCAATGATCATTGTGGATAATAAAATAAAACCACAAATGAACCATATTTTCTGTGTCGTCATCCCTTGTGTCAGTGAGGCTATTTTGCCGTTTAAATTATTATATTCAACAAGGGACTGTTGGTTTGTTATGTTGCTGTAGTCGCTGATCATATTATGGATGAAATGCTCGCGCCCGCGAGTTCTACCGATAATTCGAAGATAATTTGCCTGTTGTTCTGCAAGATTTTCAGGATCTGAAAGGATGCATCTAAGATCAGTATTGATCTGTTCAACTTGTTTTTTTAATGGGGCTGCAAGGTTTGTCGAAACCACATCCATGTTTTGTAAGTTGAGTTCGAGTAAACGATGTATTTCTTGTAAATCGCTTAATCGTTCAGTGTTTTCTATTTTATAGGCAAATGAGAGTGTTTGTAATAAAGCAATCTGCCATTGCATAAAATACGTTTGCTCCAATGGCAAGATATTAGTGGGTGGGTTTATTTGATCTGCTTCAATTTTCAGATCCCATATTTTTTTCAAGTTAACTTTTATTTTATAGGCTAGGTCTAGTTTCTGATCAATTAAGACGTTGAGGTGCTCGGTTTCTTCCTGAGTGGTTTTGAGCAACATAATGACAGTTTGGTTATCGGTTATTTTGCTGGTTTCTTTTTCTAGTGCTTTGAGCTTTTCTGTTACCTCTAATTCGGCAATTCTTCTTTCTGCCGGTGTTGTTGCGGAGGTTAAGGACTCTAGTGCAGACAGCAATTCACCTGATTTTAATGCGCTTCTAGTGGCATTATTCATCGCTGGAATAGTATTGAGAGTTAAGTCATTAAGTATGGATTGAGTTTGCTCTAATCTAGTTTGCAATACATACCCAACGCTAACAAAAAGCAATAAACCGATAACTAGTAATATACCCAGTTGTTTTACTAAGCTTAATCGCCGATTGTTACTTGTCTTTGAAATAGGGGGAAATAGCGGTTTGTTGTTCATGTTTAATTTTCTACCGCTAGATTTTTTAATCGACCATCAATCTTAGGCGCAATGACTTTCTTCTGGTGAATTTCAACGCTCATGATGTCTGATAGGGTTAAGCTGTTGGTTTGCTTATAAGTCAGTGCTTTGCTGTTTTTAAACATAGTAAATCCATCGCCACCATTTATTAGATAGTCGAGCGAGACAACTTTATAGATTTGTTTTGGTTGTAGCGGTTGTTTGTTTAATGTAACAGAAATCAGGCGTTTGCCTATGGGGCGTGACGAGTCATAAGTTACTTTAATTCCAGCGACTTGTAAAAACTGGCCACTTTGTGATTCTAATTTGCTGAGGCCATGCTCTAGTGCGTCCATTATTTGTTGCCCGGTTGCTTCTATTAACTGGAGGGTATTGCGATAGGGTAGCATGGCACGAATGTCTCTTACTGTAAGAGGCGACCCTGCTTGGAGTATTTTTTCACTTCGTAATGTACCGCTATTTATAAGAGCAATTTGAGCATCGGTAAAATCTTTTAATGTATCTGTAACCAAATTGGCAAAGCCGTTTTCAGAAGTACGCAGTACTTTTCGTTGTAAATTAATTTGTGTGTCGGTTTTACCTATTACTTCGTTTAATAATGAGTTGAGTCTATTATCGTATTCTTCTTCCAACTGCAATACTTTAGGTTTGGCAGGAAGAGAAGTTAGATCAACACTGATCTCTTCGATGACCAAACTATCGTGAGGGTGATCTGGTTGCCAGGTAAGTTGAATAACCGCAGCGTCACTCTTTTTTGCCAGCACAAGATTATTTGGATGTCGTGGGGAATTTAAATAAGTATTAGAGTGGAAGTTTTGATCCTCAAAAAGAGCAAGATCAATGATGCCTTGTTCCAATAGTTGGTTAATAACAGGATAAAAAGTGGAGTAATGTAAAACAATTAAATCTACATTTTGCTTCCTAAGTAATTTAGCTATTTCCAAGACTGCTTGTAGTGGCGGTGTAATTACTAGTCTTTTTGTTGGGTACTTTTCGGTAACGATTGGGTCTAGTATGGAAATGAACCCTAGTTTCACCTCACCTTGTTTTAGCAAAGTATAGGCTTCAATGCCTTCTGGTGATTGCTTGGAGATAGGGTCATATAAGTTGCTTGATACGATTGGAAAAGCGGCTTCATAGGTACGTAATATCAGCTCATCTTCTTGATAGCTAAATTCCCGTTTTGAAACTCCCATAGCATTAGGTTCGAGGCTATTAAGTACATCAATAATATGGGCGCCCCTGTCCATAGAGGATAGCATGCTTGGTCCTAAGCTTTCGCCACCGAAAATGAAAAACGTACTGGTACTTTTTTCTCTATAATCATCAATAAGAGTTGCTAACTGAGCATAGCTGCCATTTTTTGCATCGTTAATTGTCGACATTTCAGCATCAAAAATAATGGTCGCTTGTTTCTCTGCAAAAGCACTGTTTTGAGCAAAAAAAGTCAGAAGAGTAAGTAGTTTTACAATAGTCAGATAGCGCATTTTGAATGTGTTCATCCATTGGTCTTATTGTTGTTTCATTATTGATAAATATTTTATAGATCGACCTTGCTTAAAGTTAACCTGTTTAGTTGTGCTATTTCCTGATTTTCACATAACAGATCGTGCATGTCGTCATCAAAAAAGTGTTTTATGATCACTTTTAAACACTAAAGTAGTTAAGCCCTTTCAAAAACTTAGGTTTTATATCCTAACTTTTACAGCATCTAACTATGTTAATATTTAAGTTCATTGTTTGGATTGATTTTTATGCTTTATATCCTAGCTTTAGTTGTACAACACTTATCAAGAACCCTCTATGTTTAATTGGTTAAATGTCTCTATGACACGAAAAATAAGCAGCCTGTCTTTTGTTCTCTTATCGTTTCTCTTTGTGGTGATTCTTTATTCAACGTATCAGACACAAAAAATCTACAAAGAAATGCAAGAGGTCGCGGAGATTGATATTCCACTTTCCGAAGTCATTGCTGATATAGAAATTTTGCAGCTTAAACAACATTTATTGATGGAGGGAATTCGTCTACAAGGCGATGCTTTTTTTGCTGATGAAGTATCACAGACCAAAAGTGTCAAAGGCTTTGATGAGTTTAGTCAGCTGCTATCTGCACAGCTTGATAAGAGTATTAGCATACTTCATACAGGCATGATATTCGGCAGCATTCGTATCAAAGTAGAAGAACATCAATCCTTGATTCAGCAGATTAGTGTGTTACATAGCCATAGAGTAGGTTTCGAAAGCTTGTTCTCTCGGTTTTTGAACAAAGGCGAAGAGCATTATTCGGTATCGTGGGATGAGCTAGAAAAACAAGATAATTTATTAGATTCTCAAGCCGATGAGTTGCTTGTGAATATTGACCAACTCACGATGAAGGTCGCCGCGACAGTAGAAAAACAAGAACGTGATTTTATGGTTGTGAATGCCATACTCGGTTTTTCTGCCTTTGCTATTGGCGGCTATTTAACCCTTTATACGATTTTGTCTTTTCGTCAGAAGGTGGGTTCGTTGCGTGGTCAGATAGAGTCTTTGCATCGTTCTATTTCTCCTGATGAGAGTAGCGATGCTACTCGCAATAAAGGTTCTGATGAATTGGATCAATTGGAAAAAGATTTAAAGATTCTGATGGCACGTTTCTCGTTGGAAAAAGATAATCGTGACGAAGTTGAAACTCAGCTGATTGAGTTAGCCACACGAGACAAGCTAACTGGTGCATTTAATCGTCACAAATGGGACGAACAAATCAAAGATGAACTGGCGCTTGCCAATCGCGGTCATCATTTTAGTTTGATTTTGCTAGATGTTGATCATTTTAAGAAAATCAACGATGCCCATGGGCATGACGTTGGTGATAATGTACTCAAATTACTGGTTAATACCTTGCGAAAACGTCTACGTGAAACAGACATGTTGTTCAGAATCGGCGGTGAGGAATTTGCTGTATTACTAAGAGATACAAATTGTGAAGATGCTGGAGTATTGGCTGAACAGTTACGCAAGAAGATTGAAACTTTGAATGAAGATGGCATGCCAGCATTTACCATCAGTTTAGGCGTGACTGATTATCAAGATTTTGATGATCAGAGTCGTATCGTAAAACGCGCCGATATCTTACTCTATGAGGCCAAAGGTGCTGGACGAAATCGAGTTATGATCGGCTAACTTTTAGCTTTATTTATGCAACATTTATCAAGAAGCTTTATATGTTTAATTGGTTAAATATATCTATGACGCGAAAAATTAGCAGTTTGTCGTTTATTCTTTTGTCATTTTTATTTGTCGTGATTTTTTATTCTGCTTACCAATCTCAGCGTATTTATAAAGAAATGCATGAGGTAGCAGAAATTGATGTACCGCTCTCTGAAGTAATGGCAGACATCGAAATGTTGCAGCTTAAGCAGCATTTATTGATGGAGAGTATTCGCCAACAAGGTGATGCTTTTTTTGCTAATAAATCCATGCAAGCGAAAAGCGTAAAAGGTTTTGATGAATTTAGCGAACAGCTTGCCGCTCAGTTGGATAAGTCTACGGAAATACTACACACTGGGCTTGGTTTCGGTAGCGTAAGAATTAAATTACTTGATCATAAGGCTTTAATTGAACAAATTAACCTTCTGCACCAACATCGAATGAGCTTTGATCGTCTTGTAGATGATTTTCTAGAGCAGGACAAACAAGGGTTTTCAACATCTTGGCAAATATTAGAACAGCAGGATAAAGATTTAGATGCCCAGGCTGATGAGATGCTCAGAAAAATTGACCAATTAACCATGAATGTTTCGGCAACGGTTGAAAGTCAAGAACGTCATTTTGTGATTATGAATGCTATTTTGGGTGTATCTGCTTTTGGTATTGGTACTTATCTAACCTTATATATCATCATTACTTTTCGTAAACGAATTTGGTCACTGCGTGGGCAGATAGAGTCATTGCATCGTTCAATTGTTATCGAACATGACAATACCTCGCTAAGCTACAAAGGCTTAGATGAACTTGACGAATTAGAAACAGACTTAAGGGCATTAGTAGGGCAGTTTTCGAAAGAAATGAGTAATCGACATAAAGTCGAAACTCAGTTGATTGAGCTAGCAACACGAGATAAGTTGACTGGTACGTTTAATCGCCACAAATGGGACGAGCAAATTAAAGATGAACTTGCGCTGGCGAACCGTGGCCATCATTTTAGTTTAATCTTGTTAGATGTCGATCATTTTAAAAAAATCAACGATGGCTTTGGTCATGATGTCGGAGATAATGTGCTCAAATTACTGGTTAACACGTTGCGAAAACGCCTGCGTGAAACCGATGTATTGTTTAGAATTGGTGGTGAAGAATTTGCCATATTACTAAGAGATACTAACCTCAAAGATGCTGGTGTATTGGCAGAGCAGCTACGCAAGAAGATTGACCTTCTGAATGAAAATGGTATGCCTCCATTCACCATTAGCTTGGGAGTGACCGATTACCAAGATTTTGATGATCAGACTCGGATTGTAAAACGCGCCGATATTTTACTGTATGAGGCTAAAGGCGCAGGACGTAATCGAGTAGTTGTTGGTTAGTCTATTGATAAAAAGAAACTATTTTTGGCAATGGATTGACCATTAACAAGAATCTCTACCTCATGCAGGCCGTCATAATACACTCGGGTGGTGATGGCTTTGAAAGGGTGTTTCTTACTCATGGATAGACTTTTTCCAGCCAGTAAAGTGGCTTTCTTCCACTTAAATACCTTGGGTGTTGTTTTACCATTCTTCTTTTGGTGATGAATGACATAATCGATCATTAAGCTTTGATCTCCCTCGTTGGTTGATTCGACTAACAGTGAAAATTCCAAATTGCCGTTCAATTTCACCTGCTCTTCATGGATTTCCAACTTAATACTGCCTAACTTTGGTTTGCCATAACCGAATACTTCTAGTGCCTTCTGGTTACCTTGTTTTAATAAGGTTCTACAAGCATGGCGAATCAGCTTCTGACGGTTTATATCCGCGCCTTGCATCCATTTTTTGGCGATATCTGCTACAAGGTCAGGGTGATCCTTGGCAATGTCGTTGAGATTATTCGCAACTGAGCGACGTACGTATTCTTCTGGATCGTCTTTAAGCGCTTCAAGTAATTCAATTACGGGTGTTGGATTCTGAATAAAACTCGGTAACTGCATGGCCCAAGGCAAGCGTGGTCGAGTACCTTCTGAAATTAAACGTCGTACATGCTTGTTGTCATCTTTGAGCCAGTTTTTGAGGGTATTAAGCGTTTCTTCTGGAGAGGCCAGTAAGAAAAAACGAATGCTAAATTCGGAGGTAAAACGACGCGTCATGGCATTTAACAAAATCATGGATAGATCATGATGCGCAAGGCCATGCATGCCCACGTAATCGCCCATTGGCATAATCGCCCAGCCAGAAATACCGTCACTCTCAGTTGCTGGTTTTTCTTTTGCTTCTGGTGCCGTTTCTTTTGATTCTGGTGCCAAGGCTGCGAGTAAAATTTGCCCTGCGTGTTCGAAATCATCCGGCAAATAACGACTCATGGCTGCGGTGATTTGTTGTGAGCGGGCCTTTAGTTCTAACTCTTCAAGTTGATCGCATGCCGCGTCAACAAAACCTTGTTTATCGAAGTCTTTCCAATGGCGCTGAAAATGTTTCGCTATCTCGTTAATAACATTGTGATTGAAGAGGTTTTTAAAAGGTTCTGTCATGCGTTGATCTTCCTGAGTAATGGGCAACAGCGTAACCTTATCATCGCTTAATGTCAGTTCTTGTCAGCAGAAAAATAGCTTAGTTTAATTGAATATTGTTTCAATGAATCATAAAGATACGTTTGTTTGCTTTGCTTAAATGGCAAGGATATTATCTCAAAACTCTTCTTTTTAGGTGTCTTCATAAAGATTAGTATCCTTAAGCTTCACTTCGTCAATGGTGACGGTGAATCTTATAAGAATGGAATCGAATAAAAATAACGAGAGCTAATTATATGAATTTTTTTACAGAGCTGTTTTCTTCTGTTTTTGATCGCCGTTATCGCAAAGCACGATCGAATGAAGAGGATAATCGAACAGTAAAAGCCATGTGTCAGGATTTACTTACTCGTCATGGTGAAGTATCTGGTGGCGCATTAGCGAGAAATATCCTCGATCGTTATGATCAAATGTCCAGCGATGAAAAACGTGAATTATTTGAATTTATGACTCACGGTTTAGAAGTGGTTACTGATGAAGTGATTACCGCTTTGACGGAATATCAAAAGCAACCAAGCAAGCAGACTTATAAGGCCTTTGCCTCTGCTTGTGAGCCAAGACGACAAGAGCTGATTCGTCGCTTTAATCAAGTTCCTGGCGCTACGCCAAAATTGGTAAAAATGCGTGAAGACTTATTAAAAGCCACTAAAGAAGATGCCTCATTAGGGATTTTAGACGTAGATTTTAACCATCTATTCACTTCCTGGTTTAATCGTGGCTTTTTGGTGCTACGCCCAATTAATTGGGACAGTCCTGCCAGTATTTTGGAAAAAATCATAGCTTATGAAGCTGTGCACGCCATCGATAGCTGGGATGATTTACGCCAACGTTTAAAGCCTTCAGATCGTCGTTGTTATGGCTTTTTTCATCCTTCTATGGCGGACGACCCATTAATTTTTGTTGAGGTCGCATTAACCAAAGGCACTGCGAGCTCCATACAATCTTTGTTGACGACCGATCGAGAAATAATTGAAGCTGACGAAGCTGACACCGCAGTTTTCTATTCTATTTCTAACTGCCAGCCTGGATTAGCGGGAATATCGTTTGGTAATTTCCTCATCAAACAAGTTGCTGCAAACCTTGCTAGAGACTTGGATAATCTAAATACCTTTGTGACCCTGTCACCTATTCCAGGTTTGGCTAAGTGGGCTAATAGCGCTGGAATGGGGTCTTTAGGGAAGGGGAAAGACCAAGCTTTAGCTGCATATTATCTGCTGAATGCTAAGCGTCCTGATGGTAAACCTTTAGATCCTGTTACGCGTTTTCACCTCGGTAATGGCGCGATGATTCAAGCGGTGCATGCCGATGCAGACGTTTCGTCAAACGGCTTGAAACAGTCAAACGGAGCCATGGTAAATTATTTATACGACCTAACTCAGGTTTCCAAAAATCACGAACAGTTCGTCACGGAACAAAAAGTAGTGGCATCGGATGCGGTACATGCGTTAAGTGCTTCTATCGCGACTAGAAAAAAAGGAGAATAACAATGACAAATCCACTATACGATCGCTTATTTGGTAAGCACAAAGGCAAAACAAGCGTTTTTTTGCAGCAGCCTGATGGCTCTACTATGACTCATAATGAGTTTCTTGAATTGGCCTCGCAATACGCCCATACATTGGTTCAGTTAGGTTTGCAGCCTGATGATTGTCTAGCGGTACAAATTGCTAAGTCTCCCCAAGCCTTAGCTGTGTATGCAGCCTGTGCACAAGCCGGTGTTGTTTTCTTGCCATTGAATACGGCTTATACCGCGGATGAAGTATCTTACTTTGTCAAAGACAGTCGAGCAAAAGTGCTACTTTGTGACGAGAAACAAGCCGCCGCATTGCAACCTGTGGCCGCCGCTTGTGGCGCTATATTAAAAACGCTAAACGAAGATGGTTCCGGTGAGTTTTCTGTATTAGCTCAAACTATGCCTACAGTGTTTGATACGGTACCTCGTGAAGAGGATGACTTGGCTTCTTTCCTTTATACCTCAGGTACGACTGGGCGTTCAAAAGGGGCGATGTTGACTCATGGTAACTTGTTATCCAACTCTCAAGCACTTGCCGATGAATGGCGTTTTACTGAGCAAGATGTTCTGCTCCACGCACTTCCTATTTTCCATACTCATGGCTTGTTTGTTGCGACAAACGTTTCATTGACTGCGGGTAGTAAAATCATTTTCTTGCCAAAGTTTGATCTTGATATCATGTTGAATTTGATGCCTCAGGCGACGGTTATGATGGGGGTTCCAACTTTTTACACACGTTTATTGAGTGATCCTCGTTTTACCAAAGAACTTGCGCAGCCTATGCGTTTGTTTATTTCTGGTAGCGCGCCTTTGTTAGCCGATACTCATGTTGAGTTTGAAGAACGAACTGGGCATCGCATTTTGGAACGTTATGGCATGACGGAAACCAATATGAATACCTCTAATCCTTATGACGGGGAGCGTCGTGCTGGTACTGTTGGTCTTCCTCTACCGGGAACCGAGGTGAAAATTACTGATATGGATACTGGCGAAACGTTACCTCAGGGTGAAATTGGCCAGATTGAGGTACGTGGACCTAATGTCTTTAAAGGCTATTGGCAAATGCCAGAAAAAACGGCTGAAGAGCTGCGTGAAGATGGTTTCTTTATTACAGGGGACCTAGGACTTATCGATAAAGATGGCTATGTTCATATCGTCGGACGTAATAAAGACCTCATTATCTCTGGCGGCTACAATATTTATCCAAAAGAGTTGGAGTTATTGCTCGACGAAGAAGAAGGTGTATTAGAGAGTGCCGTGATTGGTGTGCCACATGCAGATTTTGGTGAAACGGTTGTTGCCGTTTTAATTGCAAAATCAGGTGTGACGCTAGATTTAGAGTCGATAGAGAAAAATATTGCTCAGACTTTGGCGCGTTTTAAGCAACCGAAGAAGTTTGTTGTTATCGAGGAGTTGCCAAGAAATACGATGGGCAAAGTACAGAAAAATCTATTGCGAGATCAGTTCGGGCATCTATTCGTAGCGTAAATAAAACTCCCTCGGTGGCACATTGTGCCACCTTTTTTATTGGTAATGTCAGGTTAAGCCAGTTATTGATGGGCTTTGGTGTTACCATGGCCTGTCTTCGCACTGATCCACACCCCGTAATGGACGCCTACTTTTGCAAGATTGGATGTCCCTCTCAGACCACTTCGTATATTTTATACATCAGCAGTATTAATAATAATTCTAACGACATTTAACAGATCTAAACCAGTTTATTGGCGTGGTTGATCACGCGTTTGTGAACTCAAACAAGTTTATATTTTTATTAAATTCTTTATTAAAAAGGAAACAGTATGAGTCAACTAACTTTTGGCGTGATCGGTACATCTAGAAAAACAGATGAGCGACGTTATCCTATCCATCCGGAGCATTTAGCTCGCATTCCTGAATATCTTCGTCATCGCTTAATTTTTGAAGAAGGTTACGGTACAGCGTTTAATATTTCTGACGATGAGATCGCGGCACAAACCGGCGGCATTGCCACACGCCATGAAATACTTGCCGATATTGGTGCTGTAATTATAGCCAAACCTGTATTGGCCGATTTAGAAGAATTACGCGAAGGCGGCATTTTGTGGGGTTATGTTCATTGCGTGCAACAACGGGAGATTACCCAAGCGGCACTGGATCGCAAGCTCACCTTGATTGCTTTCGAAGACATGTTTGTCTGGTCTCCAACGGGACAAGTTGGTCGTCATACCTTTTATAAAAACAATGAAATGGCCGGTTATTGTGCGGTGATTCATGCCTTGCAGTTAAAAGGCATCGACGGACATTATGGCAACCAGCGTAAAGTGGTTATTTTTAGCTTTGGAGCAGTAAGTCGCGGTGCGATTTATGCGCTTAAAGCCCACGGATTTCGTGATATCACCATTTGTATTCAGCGACCAGACCATGAAGTACGTGAAGAAGTACTCGATTGTCATTATGTAAAGGTACGCGAAGGTCAAAAGGGCGAAGCGCGCATGGTAGTGGTTGAACACGACGGCACGATTCGTCCTTTGACTGAGCTGATTGGTGAAACGGATATTATCGTGAATGGTACTTTCCAAGAAACAGATCATCCGACCAATTTTATTATCGAATCCGAAGCGGCATCGTTGAAACCAAATTGTTTAATCATTGATGTCAGCTGTGACGAAGGCATGGGCTTTTTCTTTGCCAAGCCGACTAGCTTCCAAGAGCCGATGTTTCAGTACAACACTATCGATTATTATGCTGTCGATCATACGCCAAGCTACTTATGGGAAAGCGCCACGCGCTCGATTTCTGCCGCCTTGATTGTCTACTTAGAAAACGTCTTAGAAGGCCGCGAGCATTGGCAGCAAAACGAAACTATTCGCCGAGCGATAAACATCGATGAAGGCGTGATTAAAAATCCGCTGATTTTATCCTTTCAACATCGGGAAATTACACCTCCTTATGCCGCGCTAACGGCGTAAATAGAACAAGGCAAAAAAACAAACAGCCAATATTCCGGTGTGAGATGGAAGCTTGGCTGTGATGGCTTTCTGTCATTTTATTGGTAAACAGGAGTGTCCTTTATAGCTTCTGATTTACCTTTTCCATCAAGGTATCCACTTCTTTGTGGCGGCCAATATCAGCGATAGGACGAGTTGGTCTAGGAGCGGCTTTTTGGGCTTTTTCTAGGTGTTGTTTCGCTCCTTCATAGTCACCATCGTCGTATAAAAACTCTGCAAGGAAGTAGTTACTGTCGATGCTAGTCGGGCTAAGTTTGTAAGACTGCACCAGTAATTCTTTGGCCTTTTTGTCGCTACCAAAGCCAATCGGCCAACCTGGCACTTTATGATAAAGCACGCCTAAGCTTGTCATTGCGGAACCCGATAAAGCACTAGGGTTAATCGTAATAGCGTCTTCGAATGACTTTTTCGCCGCTTTCGCTAAAGATAATGCACCTAATCCGCCTTTTGCACCCGCAGTGCTCGATTGAATAATACCAAGCCAAATCAGATCGTCTGGATTGTTCGGTTCTGCATTAACCAGTTCCTGCGCCTTGATCACAAGGTCGTTAAACGCTGCTTCTTTGGCTTCGTCTTCCATTTGATAGTTAATTTGCGCCCAACGCTGTTGAATCTCTAACAAACTAGAGGTGCCAGCGGCCCAAGTAGAGGAAACTAAGCCGAGAGTGAGTAGGCTAGCAGTAATAAATGATTTCATGATAATACCTCTTGTGCTGTTTGCTCGACGTCTTTTTCACGACGTAGAAAGCGTTTAATAATCGGAAGTTTTTTAAACAGAGCTTTGTCCACAATATGTGGAAAAGCACCGTTGATTTTGACAAAGAGCTTTTCAGGAAAACCGACAAACAGTCTGGCGTGACCTTTTTCAAGTTGTTGAATAAGGGCGTTAGCAACGCTTTCTGGTGAATCTACGCTATTGCCCAAGGCTTTGTTCATCGCCATGGCTTGATCGCTGTTAATGCTGGTGGCGGTTGCTCGTGGCGCAAAGTAACTAACATGAACATTCGTATCTGCTAATTCACGGTACAAGGCTTCAGTAAAACCTCGTAGACCAAATTTGCTGGCGCAGTAAATCGATTGTCCAGCGAAACCTATGCTGCCAAACGCTGAGCCAACATTGATCACGTATGACGGTGCTGGTTGCTGTTGATCGGCTTTTTGCAACAAAGGCAGTAATTCTTGAATAAGTAGAATTGGTGCTAATAAGTTGATTTCTAAGGTGTCTACAATGACGGCTTCTTCTGTCTCTTCCAGTAAAGAGAACTGCCCAACGCCTGCGTTATTAATCAACATACTGATTGCGTTCAATTCAGCCATGCGGCAGATTTTTTCACGGCCTTGTATTGTGGTGATGTCCGCCACGAGTATCTTATGTTCGCCAGTCAAAGAGTCGCTAAGTTGTTGCAAGCGAGATTCACTTCGACCTTGCAGTATCAAGCTTACCCCTTTGTTGGCTAAGGCTGTCGCGATGGCTTGACCTATGCCGCCCGTCGCGCCAGTTAATAAACAGATTTGTTGTTGCCATTGCATCATGCTTCTCCTATGCCGCGTCGGCTTGAGCTGCTGTACTGTCTAGCTCGCGGAAAATATTGGCGTAAAGTTTGAAAAACATTTTTGCACTGTGAATGATCTGATCTTGTTCGTTTTTGTCAGTGATTTTATTCATCAGGTTTTCAAAGAAGACGATGTGTTCTTGATCCAATGAGCCATGTGAACGCAAGTAGCTAAAGGCATTCGCAGGTAAGTCGAGTTTGTTTTTGATTTGTTCTGCAGCGTTATCAGCTAAGGCAATGCTGGTGCCTTCAAGCACGAAAACCATGCCGAAAAAACGCAATGGATTGATACGATTTACTGCGTCGTAGGCGTACGCTACCATCAATTCTGTTGCCGCTTCTGGCAGGCTTCTGCGTACGGTTTCTTTGTCCGCACCACAGGCTGCGATGTCGTTTAGGATCCATTCTTGATGGCCCATTTCTTCTTCAATGTATTCGCCAACAGCTTCCCGTAGCCATTCTTTTTCTTCCGATAAACGACTACCCACAGCCATCAATAATGGCACTGTGTGTTTGACGTGATGATAAGCCTGAGTCAAAAAATCGATGTAGTTTTCTAAGGTGATTTGGCCATGGAAACAGCGTTGGATAATAGGTGATGTCACCAAGTATTGTCTTTCAGCTAGGGTTTCTTGTTGTAGGCGTTGATAAAGTGTCATAGTGATTCTCCAAATGCGGTGTTTAATTGTAAAAAAGTGTCTTGGTATAAGGGTTCAATTTGGTCGGCAAAATGCGCCAAAATTTTATCGCGAATCGGTTTTCCTGTAGCGGTGACCATGCCCGGAATGCTCATCAATGGCTGCGCTAGTGGAAGCCAAGTGCCAATACGAGCGTAATCTGGCAAGTGTTGATTCACCATGGAAACCACTTGTTGAATTTGCTCTTCGGTGATGTGCGCTGCTGCAGGGCTGAGTAATGCGCCGCAAGAAGGTTTTGCTTCACCAAACACCAATGCTTCGCGGAAATAACCCGTTGCCATGAGTTCGGCTTCTACCCATTCTGGTGACAAGTTGCGACCAAAAGAGTTAATGATGATGTTCTTCTGGCGCCCATCAATGTTCAGAAAACCGTTTGTTAAGCTGACTAAATCTCCAGTGCGTACTTCTTGTGGATAAAAGCTTTCTGGTTGATTTAGGTAACCAAGGAAAAGGTTGCCAGTGATTACTAATTCTCCTTGCTCAATATGTAATTGATTATGGGGCAACACGGCTCCGGCAGAGGCTTGGTCTTCTTGCATAGGTGTATTTAATGACACCACAGACGCGCATTCAGACAAGCCATAACCTTGATAAACAGGTAAACCAAGAACGTGTGCTTTTTGCACTAAACCTGCAGCGACTTTTCCGCCGCCAACAGCTATAAATCTTAAGGACTGTGGAGGCTTCCAACCTTGCTGACAGGCACCAACAAACAGCGAAAGCAGCTCTGGTACTAAAATCAAACTGGTTGGTTGTTGCTGGCTGATCAGTGCTAGTAATTGTTGTGGTTGAGCCAAACGGCTGCCACTAAAACCACGTTCTTCTTGGCTTGCCAAAATAATGGTGCCGCCAACTAAAAGAGGTGCATAAATACCCGCGATATTTTCTAACAAAGTCGCCAAAGGTAATAAACACAAATGGCGAACGTCTTGTAGCGCTACTGCATCAGCAAGAGAGTGCGCGACATTTAATTGTGCTTCGTTGCTCAAACAGACGCCTTTCGGACTGCCTGTGGTGCCAGATGTAAAGGTGATTTTATTCGTCCCAGCTGGAATTTTGGGCTCATGTTGTACCGTTAAACGAGTGGCATAAACACCTGCAAACGGGCTATCCGTCGCATCATTGTTAGCTGGGCTGTTCCTGTTACTGGGACTATTGTTGTCTTGTGTTAGCATCAATTCGATGCCGCTTTCATTAAGCAAGTGAGCCGTTTGTTGAGGGCTAAAAAAGCTCGGTACTGGCACGCAACAAAGCTCTGCGTCTTGGCATGCTAGGTCAAACAATACCCATTCAATGGTGTTATCCATGGCGACGGCAACCCGAGACACTTGTTGCTCTATCAGCCAGTTTTTACGAGCGGTCACAGCATAGGCTAGCGCTTGATAGGTTAGCTGTTTGTCTTGTTGTACTAGGGCGATTTTATTTGCCCATTCTGGTGAAGAGAAATACCACATTATGCGTTCCTTAGCTGCTGCAATAGGTGTTGGAAATTTGCTTGAACAAGATCCATTAAGGCTTCTAGTTCAGGTTGCTGCAGTGCTAGTGCGACTGCTTTTTTCACGTCCAAAAACATTACTTTGGGGTTGTTGTCGTAATAACTGCCCCATTGAGTGCCGTCATTTTTTAGCAAGTTAGGGTTTGCATCGGCTAAAAAGGTAAGTGGCAGTTTTAGTTTTCCCAGTAGCTGGCGTACCTTATCTGTACCGGCAAAAACCAGATAATTTACCTCAGAAAGGTATAGACCCATCACTACCGTCATTAATAAGGGCAAGGTAAAACGCTGGTTTTGACTATAGAGATTACCTAACTCTGCAACACTGGTGCGTTCGGTCCAGATGCCGTGTTTTTCTAAGCTCTCGGTGATTGAAACAGGTAAATATTGTTCGACAAATAATGGCTGAGTGCCGCGACGAACGCCCATCACGGCTCTTAAACCTTGTGCTTTAATACCAAGCAGAATCGGCATAAAAGTGTTCACATCCGCTTGGTACTTTTTCGCAAAACCGTCTTTGACAAAAGTTTCTAAATCCCGTCGAGCGTAACCGTCTGCATTAGCAGCAACAAACTCATAGGGCATGGTTGGGGTGGCGACAATGGTTCGCTCTTTGTTGGTCTGTAATGAATCTGAATGCTGCATAGTGGAAAACACCTCAATTTGTATAGCTTCAGATTAGAGACTTAGAATTAAGAAAAACTTACGTCGAAAAAGTATTTTATTAATAATAATAAAAAAGTTTTTCACGTGATTAGTGATTAATAAACCTTTTAATATCATGTATTTATCTTCTGTTTTTAATTTTATTGAAGCCTCTTAGAGGCTTAAGAAAAGTACTTTCCTTAAGAATTCTTAAGAAAGTACATGGAAAATTAAGCGATTGGAGCTAGCTGGGTTTAGACGCATGGACAAGAAGTTATCGAGAGTGTTTTATTATTTTAAGGAGGCCACTTGCTTTGCCTAAAATGCATGGATACCTTCGAATTATTCCGCTTTTTCGATGCCTTTTTGAGGCTTAACATCGTTTTAATTTAATTACGATGTGAATAACTCACTAAGAAGGTATGGATGGAAGCTTGTGATCTAAATGCAGCCGAAGCGCGCCGATTGATGGCGCAAAAGTCATTGTCTGTTATGGAGTTGGCGCAAAGCTGTATTACGCGAATGAATGCAGTGAATCATGCTGTGAATGCAATTGTTGCTTGTGATCCAGATGATCTAATGGCTCAAGCTAAGCGAGCTCAAAAAGCCATTGATAAAGGCGAGTCGTTGGGCGTGTTGCATGGTTTGCCATTGAGCGTGAAAGACATGGTCGACCTAACGGGGTTCCCAACGACATTCGGCAGTACAATTTATAAAGATAATATGGCCACATCTGATGACCCAATGGTCGCACAACTACGCCAAGCAGGCGCTTTGCCCCTGGGCAAAGCCAATAATCCGGAATGGAGTGCGGGTGGCAATACACGCAATGCTGTTTATGGTGCGACGGCGAACCCGTTTGATGTGACTCGTTCGGCGGCCGGATCTTCTGGCGGCTCGGCGGTGGCGTTAGCTTGCGGCATGACCCCATTAGCAACCGGATCAGATACTGGCGGCAGCTTGCGTAATCCAGCGGCCTTTTGTGGCGTAGTTGGCTTTCGTCCTTCTCCAGGCGTGGTGCCTGGACATAGTCGGCCTATCGGCTTAATTCCTCTACCAACCAATGGGCCGATGGCTCGTTCAGTCGAAGATGTTGGCTTGATGTTATCGCAGATGATTCGTCCTGATCGTCGTGATCCTTGGGTCTCTGTGGTGGAGGGCGTTGGGCAACACAATGCCGATGCTTATCGCCACTTACCGGACTTTGATCTGAGTAGCGCTAAAGTGGCTTTTACCAACGACTTTGGCTTTGCCATGACGGAAAATTTGATCAAAGAATCCTTCCAAGAAAAAATCGACAAGTTTGGTTCTGTATTCGCCCAATGTGACAATGCGCATCCTAATTGCGACAACGCCGATCATATTTTTGCTGTGTTAAGAGCGCTTAACTTTTCTGGTCATCACCGCGATTTGTCCCACAAATACCCAGATCAAATGGGGCCAAATATTTTGATGAATATTGAAGAAGGCGAGTCATACAGCGCATTAGATGTAGTCAGTGCGCTAAACAAACAAAGCGTGATGTATCGTGCGTGGCAGCTGTTTTTTGATGAGTATGATTTTATTTTGGCGCCAACCACGACGATTAGCCCACGAGATTGGCATGAACTTTATCCAGAGCAGATTGATGGCAAGCCGACACAAAGCTATTATCACTGGCTTTCTATGGCGTACGCATCAACCTTAACAGGTCATCCGTCTGTGACTCTGCCAGTGGGCCGAGACAAAAACAACATGCCGTTTGGTTTGCAGATCATTGGCCGACGAGGCGACGATTTATCCACCTTGGCATTTGCCAAATCGTTAGAAGCCTTGTTAGAAAAAACACCTGATCTAGCGCGCCCAAGAGTCGATATCGCCATGTTGTCTCGTTTGCCAGCGTTGAAAAATACAGACGGTTTTATGGGATTTTAATTTATCGAAAGCTTTCATGGAGTATTTAAGTGACCGACTATATTTCTACCCCTGTTGTGCAGTCGCTCATTGCGTTGCAGGAAATGACTTGGTTTAATCCGAAAAAAATGCAGTTTGATGAAGTGCAATCTAAGCTGTCTCTGCAAATGTCAGACATGCTAGATGCCTCTGATCGACTCACGCGTTTTGCACCTTATCTTGCTCAAGTGTTTTCCGAAACGGCGGTTACTAACGGCATCATCGAATCTGAGTTAAAGGCCATTCCTGCTATGCAGCGAGCTTTGTCGGATTCGCTGAATCTAGAAATCCCCGGCCGTTTATGGGTGAAGTGCGACAATCAATTACCGATTGCTGGCTCTATTAAAGCTCGTGGTGGTATTTATGAAGTCTTATTGCATGCCGAGCGTTTGGCGCTAGCAAATGGCTTATTAAAAACCAGTGACGATTATCGGGCTTGTGATTTAGAGCATTTTCGAGAGTTATTTTCAAAGCATCAAATAGTTGTCGGTTCAACCGGAAATCTTGGCTTAAGCATTGGCATTATGAGCGCCAAATTGGGCTTTGATGTCACGGTTCACATGTCGTCTGATGCCCGTGAATGGAAAAAAGCCTTGCTAAGAAGCAAAGGCGTCAATGTCGTTGAACATACTGCTGATTATGGGGTGGCAGTGGAACAAGGTCGACAGGAAGCCATGCAAAAGGATACGGCGTATTTTATCGATGATGAAGATTCTAAGTCATTGTTTTTAGGCTACAGCGTGGCGGCATTACGATTGCAAAAGCAGCTGGTCGAGCAGGGCATTGTCGTCGATAAAGATCATCCTTTGTTTGTCTACTTGCCTTGTGGTGTCGGCGGCGCGCCTGGCGGTATTACCTTTGGCCTGAAACAGGTGTTTGGTGATCATGTGCATTGTTTTTTTGCAGAACCGACGCATTCTCCTTGTATGGTGTTAGGAATGGAAACGGCTTTGCATAACGGCATTTCTGTACAAGAACTGGGTATCGATAATCAAACCTGTGCCGATGGTTTAGCCGTTGGCCGACCTTCTGCTTTTGTTGGCCCAATGATGGATTCACTGCTCAGCGGTGTTTATACCGTCTCTGATGACAATATGTATCGTCATTTAGCCATGCTGGTGGATGCTGAAGGTATTCCTGTAGAGCCGTCTGGCGCCGCGGGTGCAAGTGGTGTGCTGCGAATTTTAACCGAAGGGCATGATTACCTAACGGCTCACCAAATCGAAGAAAAAATGTCGCAAGCGACACATATTATGTGGGCAACTGGCGGCGACATGGTGCCAGAAGAAGAAAGAAAAGCCTATTATCAGAAAGGTAAGGCTCTCTTGGAAAAGGGTAGAGGTTTCTAGAAAAAAGGCACAGCATTATTGTTTTGATGAATTGAGCCAAAGGTCGTCTTTGGCTCTTTTTTTATATCTTAAAAATTGAAAGTAGTGCTGAGTCTATGTCTTAGATGCTTTTTTCATTCTGCATTTTTTCGATCATATAATCTAAGAATACTCTCACTGCAGCGGGTAAGGTTCGTCCTGATAGGGTTTGTACTTCAATGTTGCGGATGTCCATACCCCTATCTCGAATCGGGATAGCGACCAATTCGCTGCTGGCCAGTTGATGACGTATCGAAATTTCACCCGCAAGATGAATACCGCCGTCATAAGTCGTAAAGCGGTTTAAGGTCGCCATATTGTTGGATACTAAAACAGGATCGAATAATAAATTTAAACGGCTACAGCAGATATCAAACAGCTGTCTGACTGTGGTGCTTTCTTCTGGTAGAGCTATTGGGTATGGCTGTAATTGGGCTAAGGAGATGCTTTTTTTGTTAGCTAATGGGTGATTTGGATTTACCACAGCGAGGATCGGAGAAGGTTGTCGGTAGGCGACTTGAATATCTTTGGCTGGAGATAAACTTAAGGTCACTCCTATGTCGGCATCTCCATGGCTAACGCGTCGTGATACTTCCCCAGGAGAGCTGACATTGATCTGAAAATGAATGCCTTCATGTTGTTCTCGAAAACTTGCAATGTTACGAGGCAAGAATTCCATTGCAAAACCTTCCGAGCAAGAAATTTTCACATGGCCTCGATTAAGACCTTCCAAAGCGGCAATTTCCGATACAATTCTGTCCGATTCTAGTGCGTTTTTACGAGCGTAAACCGCGAGCATTTCACCTGCTGCACTCAACTCCATCCCTCGAGGGCGGCGCTCAAACAAGGTTGTACTGAGAATATCTTCTAGATTATTTATCTGCCTGCTAATTGCGCTTGCTGCCACATTTAAGTGCAAAGAAGCTTCGCTTATCGATCCATATCTTGCGACCTCTAAAAAATAGCGTAGCGCGGTATCTTGTAATCTTAATGCGGCTTCCATCGTGTTTTTCCTGCATTTTAACGAACGTTGGCGATTTTTATTAGATTTTATATTTTTTATCATTTCGCCATAGTCATGCTTTTTTGGCAACGATTCTTTGCATTTTTTTTAATTGTGGCAATGGTATTTTTTGCATAATGTGAATAAAAAATGAAAGTTGCACTGCATGAATATCACATTAAAAAAATGTAAAAGGAACGAAACGATGAAAAAACTCAGTCATAACCATTTTTCTCGACGTCAAGTATTAGACCGCGCTCCACGTCGAACGCTGGTCAGTGCTCTTATCGCTTGCTCTTTGGTTGGTGTGACAGCGCCAGCATTAGCGAATAAGGCGAATGACACCTTGGTGTACGCTGTAGGGCTTGAGCCGGAAAACGTCAGTCCTTATCACAACAATGTGAGGGAAGGTATTATCCTGTCTCATCTTGCTTGGGATACGTTGATTCATCGAGACATGGAAACTGGCGAATATCAGCCTTTGTTAGCGACCAGCTGGAAATGGGAAGATCCAACGCATTTGCTTTTTACTTTACGTAAGGGCGTCACTTTCCAAAATGGAGATGCTTTCAGCGCGGCGGATGTGGCTTTCACCTTTAATTATGTTACGTCTCCTGAGTCTAAAATCGTCACGCGTCAAAACGTCGATTGGATCGATCATGCTGAGCAAGTTGATGAATACACTGTACGTTTGGTACTAAAGCAACCTTTCCCCGCAGCATTGGAATACTTGTCTGGCCCAACGCCTATCTATCCTGAAAAATATTTTAAGTCGGTTGGCATTGAAGGCTATGCCAAAGCACCTATTGGTACAGGCCCTTATAAAATCACTGAAGTACTGAGTGGTGAAGGAGCGAACCTAGAACGCTACGAAGGCTACTTTGAAGGTGGTCCGATTAAAAAACCTGCAATCGGAAAAATTCAATTCAAAGTCATTCCTGATCCTGATGCTCGCCTTGCTCAGCTGATGACCGGCGGTGTGGATTGGACATGGCGTGTACCGTCCGATCAGGCGGATGAAATGAAAATGATGCCAAATTTGGAAGTAATTAGTTCCGAAACTATGCGAGTTGGCTATTTGGCAATGGATACCAGCAGCGAAGCTCTAAAAGATTCGCCATTCCACAATAAGCTAGTTCGTGAGGCTGTGAACTACGCGATTAATCGTGATGCGCTAGCAAATGAATTAGTTCGTGGCGGCAGTCGTGCCATTTATACGCCGTGTTTCCCTTCCCAGTTTGGTTGTGATGTGTCCGCTGCGAAAAAATTCGACTATAACCCAACCAAAGCGAAAGCCTTGCTTGCAGAAGCTGGCTACCCAAATGGTTTCCAAACTGATTTTTATGCTTACCGAGATATGGATTTAGCTGAGGCTGTTCTAGGTAACCTTCGAGCAATTGGTATCACCGCTAAAATGCACATGTTGACCTATGCAGCATTGCGCAAAGAGCAGCGTTCAGGAAACGTTCCCTTGGCTTTCCAAACATGGGGTTCTTATTCTGTGAACGATGCTTCTGCCATGACCAGCGTTTATTTTAATGGTGGCGCGGATGACATGAATCATGACAAAGAGGTGATCGCTTTAGTCAATGCAGCGGATACCAACGTTGACCCTGAAATTCGTAAAAAGAATTACAGTGAAGCGATTAAGAAAATTACTGAAGAGGCTTATTGGGCGCCAATGTTTTCTTATTCAAGTAATTACGCCTTCAGTAAAGAGTTGAACTTCACACCTTACCCTGATGAGTTACCGCGCTTTGTAGAATCAAGCTGGAAGTAATTAGTAAGACGCTTACTACTTTGTGGTAAGCGTCGCTAGTTTGAACCTTTGCTCCTGTGCCTAGTGATAAAGGGTACAAAGGATCAAAGTCACAAAGGCGGTTGTGAGGTTTTTTTATGTTGGTATTTATATTTCGTCGATTACTGGTGGCGTTGAGTGTGGCAATCACTGTGTCTATCGTGAGCTTTATGTTGCTGCATTTGTCTGGTGATTTGGCTATTTCGATTGCTGGACCTGAGTCTACCGCTGAACAGGTGGAGCAAATCAGAATCGATTTTGGTTTGGATAAGCCGATGGTTTATCAATACTTTGATTGGCTATGGTCAGCGGTTCAATTGGATTTTGGTCGCTCTTATTATTTTCAAGATACCGTAATGTCACTGATTAGTGATCGTTTACCGGTAACGCTGACACTAGGTGGTTTGGCGTTAGGATTAGCAACGGTAATTGCCATCCCTCTTGGTGTGATTGCTGCTATTAAGCAAGATACTTGGATTGATCGCTTGGCGTTGACCATCGCGGTTATTGGTCAAGCTATGCCGAGCTTTTGGTTTGGTTTAACTCTGATTGTGGTGTTTGCGGTTAACTTGCATTGGTTACCTGCTGGCGGTAATGAGACATGGCAGCACTTTGTTTTACCTGCCATCGCTTTGGGCTATTACGCCATGCCAGCCATGATGCGCTTAACGCGTACCGGCATGCTTGAAGTATTGAATTCTGACTACATTCGTACCGCTCGTTCTAAAGGATTGAATGAATCTTCTGTCATCTTTAAACATGCTTTGCGCAATGCGGTAATTCCTGTTGTGGCCTTGGCGGCGGTCGAATTGGGTTTTATGTTAGGCGGCTCGGTGGTTATCGAATCGGTGTTTTCTTTAAAAGGTTTAGGGCAGCTCGCGTGGGATGCGATCACCCGTAATGACTATCCAGTGGTGCAAGCCGTGGTGTTGATTATTGCGGTGTTTTATATCCTGTTAACTTTTCTAGCTGATGTGATCAACGCCATGCTTGATCCACGTTTGCGTGTTCGCTGAGGTGTCTACTATGTCTGATTCTACTTCTACTGTTTCAACCGCTCCTAGCGCAAATACCTTTTTGCCTGTGGTTCCTGAGTGGCGCCGAATGATGAATCGCTTCTTGGGTCACCGTGGTTTGTTAATGGGCTCAATTATTCTTGGTCTGATTGTGGTGCTGGCGATATTGGCGCCTTGGTTGGCACCTCATGATCCTTATTTACAAAATATTTCTCAGCGCATGATCCCACCTGTTTGGCACGAAAAAGGCTCTTGGGAACATATCTTTGGCACCGATAAATTAGGCCGAGATTACCTAAGTCGCTTGCTTTACGGGGCGCGAATTTCGCTGACGATTGGTTTGTCCGCAGCACTTATTTCTGGGCTAATTGGTACGACTTTGGGTGTTCTGGCTGGCTATTTCGGTGGCCGAGTCGATGCGGTAATCAGCTACATCATTACTACGCGTTTGGCTATGCCGGTTGTTCTTGTGGCTTTAGCTATGTCTGCTTTGGTAGGTGGCTCCTTGCAAATGGTGATCATCTTATTGGGGTTGTTGTTGTGGGATAGATTTGCGGTGGTGGCACGCTCCACGACTCAGCAATTGCGGGATGCTGAATTCATAGCTTCGGCCAAAGTACTAGGTGCTTCAACAACTTACATTCTAGTGCGGGAACTATTACCTAATATTTTAAGCGCGTTGATTGTTGTTATGACCTTGGAAATGGCACATGCAATATTGCTAGAAGCGACTTTGTCCTTTTTAGGATTGGGTGTTCAGCCGCCAATGCCATCTTGGGGATTAATGATCTCGGAAGGCAAAGCATACATGTTTTTCAAAACTTGGGTCATTGCGATTCCCGGCATTGCGCTGATGGTGTTGGTATTGGCGATTAATTTAGTGGGTGACGGTTTGCGTGATATGAACGCACCAGAAGGCCGGAATTGAGGTCAGAGGAGACATCATGAAACGAATACTCGATGTGAAAAACTTACAAGTCAGTCTGCCAACGCCAAATGGCGATTTGCGAGCGGTGCGTGGTATCGATTTACATGTAAATAAAGGTGAAATGCTCTGTATCGTAGGGGAATCTGGTTGTGGTAAATCCATGACTTCTATGGCGCTGATGGGCTTATTGCCGAAGCGAGCTGAAGTGACAGCTGAGGCAATGCAATTTGACGGTATGGATTTATTATCCTTATCGAAAAAAGAGCGCAATCAAGTGCGCGGCATGCGTATGTCGATGATTTTTCAAGAGCCGATGACCTCTCTTAATCCTTCTTATACGTTAGGTAATCAACTTTGCGAAGGCATTATCAAGCACAAAAAAGTGAGTAAAGACGAAGCCAAAAAACGCGCAGTGTATTTATTGGAGCGCGCTGGTGTGCCGTATCCAGAAAAGCGTTTAGATCAGTATCCACATCAATTGTCTGGTGGTTTGCGTCAACGAGTGATGATCGCCATGGCGCTGATGTGCGAGCCAGACTTGATCATCGCGGATGAACCAACCACGGCACTAGATGTGACGATTCAAGCACAGATATTACGTTTAATTCGTGAACTTCAGCAGGAATTTGGCACCGCCGTTATTTTTATCACTCATGACCTTGGTGTGGTCGCACGCATTGCCGATCGTGTAGCGGTGATGTATGCCGGACAAGTAGTAGAAACGGCTTCTGCGCAAGATTTGTTTTCTGATCCACAGCATCCTTATACCAAAGGGTTGCTCAACTGTATTCCTGTTCCTGGTAAAACCTTACCTGGTAGTCATTTGGAGTCTATTCCGGGCGTGGTTCCGAGTCTGATTGGTGAACTAAAAGGTTGTGCTTTTGAAAACCGTTGTAGCGTCTCTATTGGAGAGTGTTGTTACCGTTCGCCTAGCTTAGAAAATCACCTAGGTTCAGAAGATCATCAAGTACGTTGTTCTATTGCTACAGCGTCGTCATTTCGGGAGGCGGTGTAATGTCAGAATATGCTTTGGAGTTATCAAATTTGTCGCGCCATTTTTATCTAAAAAATGGGGCTTTCAAAGAGCCTACATTACTGAAAGCAGTAGACGGCATTTCGTTACGTATTCGTCCCGGTGAAACCTTGGGTTTGGTTGGCGAATCAGGCTGCGGGAAAAGTACTTTGGCGAAAATGATTCTAGGTTTATTAGAGCCTACTAATGGCGACGTATTGATTAATGATAAGGCGAGAGGATCAAGTTCTCGTTTATCGATGTCTCGTCAGCTTCAACCGATTTTTCAAGACCCTTATTCCTCTTTGAATCCACGTAAAACTATTGAGCAAATTATTCGTTTGCCATTGCAGCTGCATAAAATTGGTGATGCTAAAAGCCAGCAAAAAGCCGTGAAAGACATCAGCGATTTGGTGGGTTTGCCTGAGCGGTTATTAAAAAATTATCCGGGGCAATTGTCAGGTGGTCAGCGTCAACGTGTTGCTATTGCTCGAGCCTTGATTTTAAAACCTAGCATTTTGGTATGCGATGAGCCGACTTCGGCGCTAGATGTGTCTGTTCAGGCACAAATTCTTAACTTATTGATGGATCTGAAAAAAGAGCTAGGACTGACGTACTTATTTATCAGTCATAACCTTGGTGTGGTTGAGCATTTGGTGGATCGAGTGGCAGTGATGTATCGCGGGAAAATTGTCGAGCAGGGCACCCGAGAACAAATCTTTCAAAATGCACAACATCCTTATACACAAGCTTTGTTGTCTTCCGTTTTAACACCAGAGCCCGCTCTAGGTTTGCCTGACGTGTTGGACTCTAGTGCATGGGATAAGGCTTCGTAATTTTTTCATTTTTTAAGGGCCACTTTAGCCTGCTTTTTATTTTACTTAAGGAGAGAACATGAGTCGTCAATCCAGCATTCAAGGTGCGGAGTTTTACTTTGATTCCGGTGCCTTTTTTACTGCCTTAGAGCAACGTGTTAGTGTTCACAGTGAAAGCCAGAACCACGATGCCTTTGATCAATTACGTGCTTATTTGCAAGACATTATTATGCCCGAACTTGCTTTATTGGGCTTTCAATCACGTATTGTTGCCAATCCGGTTACCGAAGCAACACAGCCGGGCTCTTGGCCATTTTTGATTGCCGAACGAATCGAAGATCCAACCCAACTGACGTTGCTGACCTATGGTCATGGCGACGTCGTGCGCGGCTATGACGATCAATGGAAAGCTGGATTATCGCCATGGAAAGTAGTGGTAGATGGCGACCGTTGGTATGGACGTGGAACGGCGGATAATAAAGGCCAGCACACTATCAATTTTGCTGCGTTGAAGCAGGTTATTGATGCGAAAGAAGGCAAACTAGGCTTTAACGTTAAAGTGATTTTAGAAATGGGTGAAGAAGCCGGCTCACCCGGATTGGCTGAGCTTTGTGAACTGCATAAAGATGAACTGGCGGCAGATTTGTTTATTGCGTCCGATGGTCCAAGGTTAAGTGCTGAGCACCCGACAATTTTCCTCGGTTCTCGAGGAGGATTTAGTTTCGATTTAAAAGTTCTGTTGCGCGATGGTGCCCATCATTCAGGCAATTGGGGGGGCTTATTGAGCAACGCTGGTACGCGCTTGGCCCATGCTTGGGCTTCCATGGTGGATGCCAAAGGTAAGATTCTTGTCAAAGGCTTGTTGCCTGCGCGCTTGCCTGAATCGGTTCGTGCTGCTTTAAAAGACATTCCCGTGGGTGAGGGTGCAAATAGCCCGGCCATTGATCCTAATTGGGGCGAGCCAGATTTAACCCCAGCCGAGCGGGTTTTTGCGTGGAACACTTTGGAAATGTTGGCCTGTAAAACAGGTAATCCAGATATGCCTGTAAATGCTATTCCCGGTTACGCTAGCGCTCATTGTCAGCTGCGTTTTGTGGTAGAAAGCGACAGCCAAAACTTTTTAAAACATATTCGTGACCACCTTGATCGTCATGGTTTTAGCGATGTTGAAGTTACTGATAGTGGTCATATCATGGAGGCTACGCGTCTTGATCCTGAAGATCCTTGGGTGGATTGGGCTTTGGGTTCTCTTGCTCAAACTACCGGTAAGAAACCTGTGTTACTGCCTAATTTAGGTGGCTCGCTGCCAAATGATGTGTTTGCCAATATTCTTAATTTACCTACCGTTTGGGTACCACATTCGTACCCAGCGTGCAGTCAACATGCGCCAAATGAACACGTTCTAGCGCCAGTGTGTCGTGAAGCCTTACAGATAATGACGGGACTTTTTTGGGATTTATCCGAACAAGGCTCATCAATTCAGGCCAAACGTTAAGGAGAGCAAAATGACATTATCGACAGCAAAAAAGGTAAGCAACAGCGCACTCGCACCTTATGCGGATTTACTTTGTGACTGGTTGGCAACACAAGAAGACGAGATGATCCAATGTCTAAAGGAATTAGTCGATACCGACTCGAACAGCTATGACAAAGATGGTGTTGATGCGGCAGGAAAGCTGATGGCCTCTTGGTTAGAAGCCGATGGTATCGAATGTCGATGGCATAAGTCTGCTAGCTCTGGCGATGTATTGGAAGCACGTATTGCTTCTGGATTTGATAAAAAAGACGCACAGCCTGCTATTTATCTTATGGGACATAGGGACACAGTTTTTCCCAAAGGAACGACGGCAACGCGAGGTTTTACTCGTGACGGCATGACGGCGTTTGGGCCTGGCGTAGCTGACATGAAATCTGGCTTGGTTTTGAATTGCTTCGTTTTAAGAGGTTTGCAGTATCTGTTAAATAACTCTGATCTCACCGAATTGCCTCATCCCGTTGTTGGCTTGTTCACTGGTGATGAAGAAATTGGCTCGCCAGAAGGTCGACACGTTATTCAGCAAATGGTTAAGGGCGCAAAAGCCGTATTCAATGCCGAACCTGGTCGTATCAGTGGCAATGTTGTGTCGGCCCGAAAAGGCGGTGCGAGCTTTGAAATTTTAGTTAAAGGCAAAGCTGCTCACTCTGGCGTAAACCATGCCGATGGAGCCAGCGCAATTGGAGGCTTGGCTCTGGTCATCACTGAGCTGCATGCGTTGACTAATTACGAAACCGGTGTAACGACCAATGTTGGTTTAATTAGCGGTGGTATGTCTTCTAATACTGTGGCTTCAGATGCCACTGCCAAATTGGATTTACGCTATATCACCAAAGAACAAATGGTCGAAGCTATAGACGCAATTCAGGCTATTGTTGATACGCCTAGACTGAATGGTGTGACCGCTTCTGTGCGATTGATATCGGCGTTCCATCCTTTTGAATCAAGCATGAGCGATGTCTTATTGGCGCACTATCAAAAACAAGCAGAGTCACTGGGGTTCACCGTAGAAGGGGAATTCACGGGTGGTTGTTCGGATGCTGGTTTTACCTCGTCGATGGGCGTTCCGACCTTATGTGGAACAGGACCCGTAGGCGCAAAAATGCATACTGATGGCGAGCTTTGTTTGTTGGATACCTTCGTGCCTCGTACTCAAGCTGTTGCTAAGAGTGTGTTGCTTCTGCCGTAAAAGCTGGAAAAATAGTATTTTCGTCATTAAATTATCGAGTGTAGTTTATTTTATCTATAAAAAGGCTTCCACAGGGAAGCCTTTTTTTGATTTTTTTGACCTTTACTATTTGGCCTTTCATAAGCGCTCTTATTTTCTACAGACGTTTTTATTTTTAGTTAGTCATCTCTTTTCTGCTTTATTGCGTATAGCTTGTAGTGTAAAAGTGAATAATATCCGTTCCTGATAAGACAATAAGGAGATTATATGATTACGGTTCATCACTTAGAGAATTCCCGCTCTCAGCGTATTTTATGGTTGTTAGAAGAGCTTGGGCTTGAATACGAAATTGTGGAGTATAAGCGTGACCCTGAAACCGCTTCTGGTCCTGAATCTTTGAAAAAAGTACACCCGCTGGGTAAGTCTCCGGTTATTACCGATGGGGATTTAACCGTGGCTGAGTCCGGAGCGATTATTGAATATTTATTAGATCAATATGATACGGAAAAGCGCTTGAGACCGACGGATGGTAAAGCCTTATTGGATTACCGTTATTGGTTGCATTTTGCTGAAGGCTCTTTGATGCCTTTGTTAGTGATGAAGTTGGTGATGATGAAGGTGCCACAAAGTCCGATGCCTTTCTTTATCAAACCCATTGCGAAAGCGATCACCAGTAAGATCCAAGATAAATTCATCACGCCACGTATTACTCCTCAAATGCAGTTTATTGAAAAAACTTTGGGTGAGCATACGTGGTTTGTCGGTGAGGAATTAACTGCTGCAGACATTCAGATGAGTTTTCCATTGCAAGCATCGAGCACACGCATGGACTTGTCTAAATATCCGAATATTGCGCGTTTTATCAAGCAAGTAGAAGCGGTGCCAGCTTATCAACAAGCTTTAGCAAAAGGTGGTACTTTTACTACTTTGTAGTCTCTTTTTTAAAGTATTGCTTACATCAAACTAGAGTTGATTCTTCAAAATAGTCTTTAGTTTGATGTTTAAATATCTTTCATTTATTGATATTCATTCTCATTTGCTGTACTTTTCTGCTTCTAAAATATATTTTTATTAAAATGAGGTTGAACGGTTCAATGAATCCTGAGCGTCAAAAATCTCAACAGGTTGGTGAGCTTTATGCTGAGCATAGCTCATGGCTCACTGGATGGATTCGTAGCCGCCTTGGCTGTCATGAATTGGCAGCAGATATTGCACAAGATACTTTTGTGCGATTGCTTAAAAGACCGAAATACTTTTCTAATATGGGCGAAGCCAGAGCTTTTTTGAGCACCATTGCCAAAGGCTTGTATATTGATCACTGGCGGCGTAAGCAGGTCGAGCAGGCTTGGTTGGAGTCTTTAGCCCATTGCGACGAAGAGTTTGTGCCTTCAGCAGAACATTCAGCCTCTATGATTGAATTGCTTTGCGAACTAGACGCGATGATCGCTAAGTTACCTAAAAAAGTGGCAAATACGCTTATCTTGTCTCAACTCCATGGTTTGACCTACCGAGAAATTGCCGAACGTTTGTCCGTATCAGAGCGCATGGTGAAGCGCTATATGGCACAGGCGATGTTGCAATGTCTTTTGTTTAAATCCGATCGGTCTCTTTAGATTTTATGGCATCTTCCCAACCTGCAAATTATGTTCATTTAGAAGCCGCTGCCGAATGGTTTGCTGTGCTGGCTGATAAGCCTGTTTCTGAAGCCAGTCAACTTGCTTGGCAGCAGTGGTTAAACGAAGATGAAGCGCATCGTAAAGCATGGCAGCAAGTTGAGTCAGTTGGCACTATGTTTTCCTCTTTTCAAGATGATAAATCCCAACAATCGGCAAGTTATGTTTTAGACAACACTAGTTTAATGAATCGTCGTCAGTTGATGAAAGGCGTGCTGGGAGTGAGTGGTGTTGCTGCATTAGGCTGGATTGGCTGGAACGAAACACCATTGCCAAGAATAGCGTCAGCTTGGATGGCTGATTTTCATACTCAAGTTGGACAGGTGTCGGCCTACGATCTAGAGGATGGTACTAAGATCTGGCTGAATACCAATAGTGCAATGAATCGATCCTATGGCCGTGATTATCCAGGTTTGTCCCTCGTGACAGGAGAAATCTTGGTACAAACTAAAGCTTCTTCAGACAGCCGCGCTTTTTCTGTTTCCTGTGCTCATGGCGTTATACGCTCTGGTGTAGACAAAACTCGTTTTTGTGTACGCCAGCTATCGGATAAACAAACTGTTCTAGCGGTTTATGAAGGGGCAGTTTCCCTTGCGCTTTTGGATTCTCAGTTGTCTAAGACGCTGTATGTTGGCCAAGAAGTCGTTTTTAACGCTCAGTCTATATCTGATACTCGGCCAGCTTCTTTGCTTTATGAGTCTTGGCGTAATGGGTTATTAATTGTTGAAGATATGCCGCTAGCAAATTTTATGGCAGAAATAGGTCGTTATCATTATGTCCATTTCAATCTTGATCCTAGTTTAGCGGACTTGCGTGTTGTGGGGACTTTTCCTACTCACGATATGGATCTTGTGCTTTCTATGTTATCTAAATCTTTTCCTATTCGTATAAAGCATCCATTGCCTTGGTGGGTGGGTATTTCCGCAGCTTAGTGTTCAGTGGAATTTATTTTCAAAGTATTTTTAAAAAACATTTTTTTCATGTCCCTTTCTTCGTTTACGTTCGGTAATAGTAATAAGAAATATTATTATTACGGAGTTTATATGGCCCTTGCTTGTTCACTTAAGCGACGAAAGAATGCTCGTACCGCTTTGTCATTGCTTTTCGTCAATACGTTACTTGCTGGTGGCGTTGGTATGATGTTTAGCTCAGTAACTTATGCAGAAGCTGCAGCATCAGAGACACATTATTACAACATTCCTGCAGGGCCTTTATCTAAGGCGATTAATGCATTTGCTGCCGTATCAGGTATGTATTTAGGTGGCAACAGTGAGCTTCTTAAAAGTAAAAATACGCAGGGTTTTGTAGGTGAATACTCTGCCGGACAAGCCCTGGATTTATTGTTAATCGGTACAGGTTTGTCATATGAAGCAGGGGAAGGTAGAAGTATCGTTCTTATTGATACTGAGTCTGTTTCTGAAGGTGAGAATGGCATCACCATGTCACCCTTGTTGGTTCGTGAAGATAAAGTTGTAACCACTTTAGGTGCGAGCACACTAAACGCAAGTGAAATTGAAAGTATGGCTGGAGAGACTGGAAATCTTACTGATTTACTAAGAGGAAATGGTGCGGTCCGTTATAGTCGTTCTTCGAGCACTTCAGCAAGTAGCGCAAGCATGCGCCCTGATGAGGTGTCTATTCATGGTCAGTCACATTATCAAAACTCGTTTGTTATCGATGGGATGTCTGCTAATAATGATTTAAATCCTGGAAACTCCGAAGATACTTATTCCAATCCGATTAATCCGAGTAATTTGAGCATGCTGTCCGGCAGTTCATCTCAAAGCTATTATATTGATCCTGATGCTGTGGAGTCAGTTACTGTTTATGACTCTAATATTCCAGTCGAATTTGGTGGCTTTCTAGGCGGTGTTATTTCAGCCAAATTAAAGCGATATGATGGCGAAGATTATTTGTCAGTAAAATATGGGATATCTAAGGATGAGTGGGATGAAATGCACGCTGATGAATCTTTAGCGGGTGATATGGCTGATGGTGATTCATTAGAAGGAGAGTATACACCGGAGTATTTAAAGCAGAGGTATACATTAACCGGTGCGCAAGGAATTACAGACAAGCTTGGTATGACATTTACTGCTTCACGTGCGAACTCTAATTTTGATCAAAGTTATGTGAAAAATATTGGTAATACGGTTTATGGAAAACAAGGCATTTCTTACGATGATACTATTGATAACTTAATGGCTAGATTTGACTATAAAGCTAATCAAAATTTAGATATTGGTGTGTCTATCCTTTATGCAAATCGTTACCATGATGGAGTTACTAATGCCTCATATGACTCTGCATTTATAAAATCACATAAAGCATCAGGTATTAGCTCCGAGGTTATATATAACGCAGATTCTGGAATATTAAAAACGACATTTTCTTACGATGAGGCAAGAGACACTTTGTCTTCTGATGATTCAGAGTACATATACCATTATGCCGATTATTATAATGGACGATGGCCTTATACTGGTGGTTATGGAAACATAAATCAGCAACAGAATACGACGACTCTTAAATTCGACTGGCTACACAAAGCATCTGATGTTGGCTCTTTCAAACACACCTTTAGAGTTGGTGCTGAGTTGAATCGAAAAAAACAGTTTTATCAAGTAAAAGACAAAATTGTCAGTGAAAACTATCAGTGTGTAATCAGTCGCTGCGGTGATACAAATAGTGATGGTGTTATTGACTATAATGATGAATATCTTCGTATTCTTAATATTATCGATGCAAATAAACTGGAAAAATCATCTCACTCAGAAGGTGTTTACTTATCTGATACTATTGAAAATGGAGATTGGACTTATTACTTAGGATTACGTGCGGATTATGAATCAACTTTAGGGAATTTAAATTTCTCGCCACGATTTAATGTGCAATGGGATGTGTTTAGTGACAATGAAACCCGTTTAATCACTGGGGCAAATCGTTATTACGGACGAGATTTTTTTCAATATGAGGTTAATAGCCAGTTGCGTTCTTGGCGTACGACATATCGATATAATACCAATGGTACACTTAACCGTTTTACCTCTTATTCAGATAATTCCTTTTATGATTATGATCTTGATACGCCTTACTCTGATGAGCTGGTATTGGGTGTGATTCAGCAAGTAGGTAATGTTGATGTTACTGTAAAGTATGTGAACCGTGAAACTCGTGACATGGTAACTCGTTCTAAGACTGCATCAGGATTGAATTACTATTCAAATTTTGGTCGTAGTTCTACCGATACTATTTCTTTAAAGATAGAAACTCGAAAACCTTTTGAGTTCGGTGGAACAAAGACTGATGGTAAATTTTCTATTAGTTATCAAGAAAGTAAAACAAATACGTTGTCAGACGTATCTTATGAGGATGAAATTAACTCTAAACAGATTTATTATAAAGGTAATGTTATTTATAACTCACAATTACCTAAGTCTGACTTTAATATTCCGTTTAGCATAGAATTCTCTACCTCAACGGCTATTCCAGATTGGAATCTAGTTTGGGCTAATCGAATTAATGTCGAATCTGGCGGTAAAATAGCTCAGGATACAGGAGATAATTATACTAACCTATCCGGTAATTATGATATTTATGATGATCTAGAGTTTAATAGTTTAATTACTTTAGATACGTCTTTTGAATGGAAGCCAGTTATTTTTAAAGAGATTGAAGGTTATCTAAAACTTTCTATAAATAACGTTTTTGACGATTACATTGATAAATCTACTAATTCAGGAAGTTATTCTTATACATTAGGGCGCTCGACCAGTGTAGAAGTCGGCATGCGGTTTTAAGCTGATGTTCCTTTTATCTCCTTTCTTTTCTTGTAAACAAATGCTCTGTCGAGCATTTGTTTATGGCTGTTTTTGAATGATTTTTTTGTGAGCTGTTTTATGCTTTTTTTACAAAAAATCCTGTGTGTTATGGGATTAACCTGTTTGTTTGTTTTTGTCACTCCAGTATATGCCAATGATAAGGGTTTACCTTGGGATAAGCGTGTTGTGCAGGGGACTTTGGATAATGGCTTCCGCTATTATTTATTCGATTCAAAACAAGAAAAAGACGCGCCAAAAGGGCTGACATTAGCGAATTTAGTCGTACTTTCTGGTGCCATTGATGAGGAAGAAAATCAGTTAGGCGTGGCGCACATGGTGGAACACATGGTATTCCACGAAAGTAAGGGGTTGCCGAATGGCGTGCGAAAAGCCTTTACTGATATGGGGTTTAAGCAAGGTCGTGATTTTAATGCCATGACCAACAGCGAAAATACCCGCTATATGGTGAATTTGAAAAACACCACGCCAGATCGATTGAACAATGTGTTGGATATTTATCAGCAAATTGCTTTTCATGCCGAAATCAAAGCCTCGTCTTTGGATAAAGAGCGTTTAATTATTCAAGAGGAATGGCGTGGCAAGTTGAGCCATCGTTCCCGCGTTAATGACGAGAAAAAAGCCTTACTGAGAGTTGGCTCTTTGTATCCAGAACGTCCAGTGCTTGGTACTCAGGCAACCATTCAACACACCCCAGCAACACAGCTTCAGTCTTTTTATCAACATTGGTATGCGCCAAATAACATGGCGTTGGTGGTTTTTGGACCTATGGATACCGCTGTATTAGAAGCACAAATTAAGCGTGTCTTTGGTTCTGAACGTAAGCGAGAGCTTCCAAAGCGTCACCCAAAAGACCCTGTACTGGATGAGAATCTAAAAATTGGTCAGCTTAATGATTCTGGTAATAAAGTGAACCGAGTGGTTTTTTTATACCGATTTGAAAGTGAAGCAGGTAGCACTGACGAAGCACGTCGTGACGGCTTGATTGATTACATGGCTCGCAATCTTTTAACTCAGCAGGTTTATCGTCAGAGAGAGGTATTACCTGAGCATGTACGGGTATTATCGAGTACAAAAGGAACGGTCTCTCCAAATGTGGCGATATTAGGTTTTTCAGTCAATGTGGACGACGGATATCACGCTCTAGGGTTGGAAACCTTAATTCAAGAGATTGAACGAATAGAGACGCAGGGATTTTTTCAGCAAGATTTTGATCAAATCTATCAAAAGGTTGTTGATGTTGCTAAACGCAATAAAAACGCGGCAAAGAGCCGAGGCACCATTTGGTCAGTGAAAATGGTCGAGGCGGTGACTTCTGACAAAATACTTCATGACCCCCAAGAAAGTAATGATCGTATTTTACGTCTAATAACTACTATCTCACTAGAAGATGTAAATACTCGCTTAAGGCAATGGCTGTCTTCGCCAGATCGTATTCTTTATACACAAGCCGTGGGCGGGAAGCATGTAGATATAGGTACGGTGGAATCTGTTGAAGCACTGTTTGATGAGATGCAATCTCGTCAGCTTGGTGCCTTAGAGAAAGAAAAAATAGTAGCGGTGAAAGCATTACCTGTTGTAACGAAAAGTGGCTCGGTGGCACTTATATCGAGAGACGTAGAGTTGGGTGTTTCAAATTGGTCTTTATCAAATGGCGATAAACTGACAGTGCTAGACCCGAGTGTTTTGGCTGAGCGTTATCAAATTGATCAATCCGAAATAGACAATAAAACTTACTTCACCGCGATTTCTGACGCAGGTTATAGCGTAAAGCAAGGCTCTACTTGGGCAGAGCAAATTGCCGTGCAAATGTCTGATGCCACCGGTGTTTATGGTTGGACTGATGAAGAGTTTCAACAATGGCGTAAAGAAAATAGTGTGTTTTTAACCTCTAAACAGAAGGCGCAAAGCCTTGCGTATCGAGGGTCAATTGATAGTGATAATTTAGATAAGTTACTGAACGTTTACCATGTGAACCAAGTTACCCCCAAAATCGATATCGATGTTTACGACAGCATAATGGCAAGCTTAAAAAGAAGCGCCAGTATTGATGTTGTACGTCCGATTGAAGTGTTTTCACGACGTTTAGCACAAGCGCGCTTTGGGAAAAGTGACACGACGTTGAGTTTGTCGCATTTAGCGCCGTTGTCGTTAGATAAGATAGAAAAAACACGACAACAACAAGTTGCCTTGCCAGTGCATTATTTTATGGTGTCTCGTTTGCCTGAAGTAGATGTGACTCGCTTGTCGGCTTTGTATTTGGCCAATATTCCTCGTGATCCGCTTGCTTTCACAGATAACACAAAGGCTGTTGTGCAGCAAGCCGGTGAAGCGATTGTTGATGTGTCATTGAATACGGAACCGAAAGCCGAATATCGTTTGTATGCCTATCAATCTTTGCCTTGGTCGCCTGTTGCCGCGCTTCAGTTGACCTATTTGGGTGAGCGTTTAGAGGCAGAGTTAAAACAGCGGCTGCGTAGTGAGGTTCAAGGCGTTTACAGTGTAAGAGTAGGCTTGGATCTGAACAAAGATACCAAGCGTGCTGAGTTAAGTATTCAGTATTCCAGCTCTCCAGCACGATTAGACGATTTGGCAGAGATGACCAAAAACGTGCTATCTGATTTGCCAGACATAGTGACAGAAGAATGGGCAAAGGAAATACAGGATGCCTTCGCAGATGTTGAGCAGAACCGCTTGGAGAAAGCCTTTGATTCCACCTTGTTACATCGTCTTGAGTTAAGCGAAACACTTTATGGTGATGCCCGCTATCTTGATGAAATGGATCAATTGAAGTCCGGTTTAACGGTGGCGAAGCTAAAAGCCTTGGTCGATACATTAACCTTTACCAATAGAGTGACAGGGTTTTATCGCCCTATAGATTAATCATTCAATAACTAATCTAACAACACTTTAAAATGCCCAGTAATGAGATTGCTGGGCATTTTTTTAACATTAAAGGTTAGTTAAAAGGTGGCTTGTTGCTCGACTTATGAGTAAGTCATGAATACTATGAAATCAATCTATCATTGTGATCTGTCTTAGTTAGCTGTCTTAGTTAGGAAAGCATTCATGTCGCGTCCCGTGAAATTACTCAGTGTGTCTATTGGTCTTATCTGTCTCCTGTTGGCGTTGAACTTTGGTTTGCGCTCATCAATGGGCTTTTTTATGGCACCGATCTCCCAAGAGTTTGGTTATGGGCGCGAAGTGTTTGCTTTTGCCTTGGCATTACAAAACCTATGTTGGGGCTTGTTTCAGCCGATTGCTGGTGCCTTTGCCGATCGTTATGGCACTTTGAAAACCTTATTTATTGGGGCTGCGTTATATGCATTAGGTTTATATGTGACCGCTGGTGCCGATGGTGTGCTAGGACTCAATATGGGCGCTGGCGTATTAATGGGAATGGGCATCGCAGCAACGGGATTTGGTGTGGTATTGCCAGCGATGGCGCGCATGGTCTCTCCTGAAAAACGCTCCTTTGCTTTGGGTTTGGGCAGTGCGGCAGGTTCTGCTGGGCAGTTATTGGTAATCCCTATTGCTCAAGATTTTATTGCTTCCTATGGTTGGAGCAACGCCTTATTGTTGATGGCGGTGTGTGCCTTGATGATGGTGTTATTATCGAGCCCATTTCGCCAAGAAAAAGACGGTATGAATGCGAATGCAACCACAATAGAAGTGACGCAAACCATGAAAGAAGCCTTGCGTGAAGCAAGTGCTTATTCCCATTATTGGTTGTTGGTGGTTGGCTTTTTTGTTTGTGGTTTTCAATTGGCTTTTATCACTGTGCATATGCCAGCGTTTTTATCTGACCAAGGTTTTTCGCCCGATGTAGCGGTAGCGAGTTTGGCTCTTATTGGTTTGTTTAATATTTTTGGTTGTTTATTATCTGGCAGTTGGGCTGGGAAATATTCGAAGAAAAAATTGCTCACTATTATCTATGCACTTCGAGCCTTGTCGATTGCCTTGTTTATGACGCTGCCAATGACAAGCATGTCTGTGTATGTTTTTTCCATTGTGACAGGCTTGCTTTGGCTGGCGACGGTACCGCCAACCTCGGGTCTGGTGGCACAAATGTTTGGCTTACGTTACATGGGCTTGCTGTACGGCATCGTCTTTTTAGGTCATCAACTTGGCTCGTTCAGCGGCGTTTGGTTAGGCGGTTATCTCTACGATAAAACTGGTTCTTACGATGTTGTCTGGTGGGCAGCTTGTATTATCGCCCTGATTACGGCATTGATTCATATCTTAATCGACGAGCGCCCAGTGGCACGTCTTCGTGCCGCTGTGGCTTGAGTGATATAAAGAATAGAAACTAAGAGCCTTAGCTTCTATTCTTGTGCTTGCCATTGTTGTTGGTAGAAGCGCTGAACCTTGTCGCCTTCCCATTGAAACAAATACAGCCAGCCGTTATCGATCAGTTGTCTAACAATATTGTGCTTTGCGGCGATTTTCTCGATAGCCGTTTTTGGTGCAGCAACGTAAACCGCGAGTTTAACCGGTGTGTGCATCCATTTCTGACCATCGTTTAAAGACTGCATGGAAAGCCCGATGCGCAAGTCCCCGCCGTTGCCTTCAAATACGCCAATGTTTCCGCCAACGGCGTTGTGCAGCACTTTATTACCACAGCCGAATTTGAAGTTATCAGTCACCGATAAGTTGTATTGCATGTTGATCCAGTGAGTCACCAGCATTGGCGCGGTAAGAATACGTTCTAGAATGCTAAAGCCTGAGTCATTGTGTTGATTATAATCGTGTAGAAAACTGCGTCCTTCAAGATCGAGGTGGCGGGTCTTCTGGCGTGGAGCGATGATAAAAGAATGATTGTTAGCAAGTCCCCATTCTGGGTTAACTTGTGACCAGTCGTTGGCACGTTTGCTAAAAGCTTTTGAGCGTTGTTTGTCCGAAGCATTCAGCAAGGCCGTATCTAACTTTGTTGCACGTTCTTGTTGAGCGAGAAACTGGGCTTTTTCAAACCAATCCATTATTTTGCTATCGATGCTTTTGGCATCTTTTATTTGATCAAAGCAAGTTAATTGATCTGTGGTGGTGTTATGCATCGCAGGGACAAATTGCGTGTCGCTAGGAATCTCCATCCCCATGTCGTTGAGTAAGGCGCGCACCTTGTGGTCATTTAATAGTGATGCCAAAACCTTGACGTTGACCTCGCCACTTTGTCCGCCACAAGCGCCACATTCTAATCCGGCAGCATGAAGGTTGTTGCTGGTATGGCTACCGTGACCGACTAACATGATGATAGGCGCATAGGTGGTTAGCTTGATGGTATCTAAAATGCCTTTTGCTAAATTGGCTTTATCTTGATCTGTCAGTGCAAGGCCATGCTGAGTCAATTGCCAGTCGGTATTTGGCGCTAAACGATTGGCTGGGTGTTCTTGTCTCTGGGAGAAAAGTGTTTGCTTGAACATTTTAAAGGCGTACCACCAACCCATGGATTCCACCATGGAAAAGGATGCTGGCGCGGCGTGTCCCCAACGATGCCAACGGGCTTCTTTTTGCTGGTGGTGAACGTGATTTTTATCGCTCGTCAATTCGGTGACGGTTATGGACGCTTGTAATAAGCCGGGAAGTTGCGGGCGAACATAGTGGCTGTCTTTTGCTTTGTATTCGATAGGCAAACCAAAAAAGCCCGCAAAACCCAGTGTTTGAATCTTGTCGGATTGTTTTTCCAGCGCACGTCTAAATACTTCTGAACGAACGTCGATGCAAAATATAGCTTGCAGTTCAGGTCTTGCTGAGCCTGCTAAAGAAGATGAAGGCGGTGTAGAGATTAGAGTTTGATGTAAGCTTTTTTGCTCACTGTATTGCAGTGCCAAGGCCCAAGTTTTGGATGTTAATAAAGCGTCTTGATGTGTTTGAATCAGCGCTGGGATGGCATTTTTTTGTTCTGACCATTTTTTAGCTATTGCGCTATGTAATGCTTGGGATGTGTGTTTTAAGTAACGCCAAACAACCAATTCCCATGCCATTTTTATGGCGAGCAAAGACTCCACATGGTTTTCTTGCGCAAGGTTTTCATTGCTATCGCCTTTGGACCAATTTAAGTAAGCCAGATAACTGCTCCAGCCATTAATATCGAGCAATAATGCTTGTGCGTAGAAATGTAGCGCTTGATCATCCAAGGCCAATTCTTCGATGGCCAGAGCAAATAAGGCTTCTTTGTCAGTGGGTAAGTTATGGAAGAAGTCAGTGAGTTTTGATTCGCCCATGATAATGCTTAGACCTTTGTCTTCATTGGTGACTTCTAACCAATGGCTGTATAGATCGAGCTCGTTGTTAATGTTTTGCTGTCTTAAGGTTGGGCTTTGCTGCTGGTAATGCGCGGCGCAAAACTGGCTGACTTGATGGGTGATTTCATCGTGCCAAGACATCTTATTAGCGGGTCTATGTTGATCGGCAAGGTCTGCAATATTACGCCAAGAATCTGGCAAATTATTGGCTTGAGACAAATGCTCAAGTAAGGCGTCTTGCTCATTGAGGTCATAGTGTTCAGAAGCTTTGGTTAGGCAATGGTGTGAAATTTTCCCTTCATCAAACCAAGCGCGATACGTCTCATTAGACATATAGGTTTTGATGCCAGCCAAGGCGGACAACTCATCAGAAATGTCATCAAAGGGTTTATCAACCAATGACCAAAGTGGATTGACCGCGATCAGTTTATCCAATGGCCAATGGGGAGCAATAGTACGAGTCGCATCGAGCAATAGGTCCTTTTGTTGCATGCTTAATGTATTTGTAGCCTTGATAGTCATGCGATTCTCCTAAGGTTTTAGCGACGGTTTATTTTTGCTTAATGCGTGATGTTGTTCTTTGGCTCTGGCGGGTAAGGTGACTGGCCAGAATTTAAGCACCAGACGTGTGAGCCATTCATCCAGATAAAGCCCTGCAAACAGGGCAATAGATAAGCGACGAACTGCGCGCCAGCGTACTTGATAATGCAGCAGCGCACTTAAGATGAAGAGCAGGCTAAATAAAACCATCGCCCAGATATCGGCTAGGGAAAAAGCCTGAATCGTGTGAGTTGAATAGGTCGGTAATGCGTAATGCATGGCGTATTTTAATGCAGCATAAATCACACACAAAAACACGCCCATCATGAAGGTGTAAACAACCGAAGGTGAGTGCTCGCACGTGCGCCATTGCACGATAAGAATAGTGAGTGCGAGAGCGAATAACCACCAAGCACTAAACGCGCTATCGAAGCCAAATAAAGTTCGCACAATCACCACAATCGCGGTACTTAAACCAAGAGAAAGCAGCCAGGTTTGTGCATTTGGCACGACGGCTTTGTTCGTCAGTGAAGACTGAGTATTGGTTTTTGCGGCACTAGAAAGACGTAATCGAATGGCGTCATTCACCGCGTTGCCGGAGTTGAGAAAAGAGTAGGCTTTGTAAAAAGAATGGGCGAGCAAGTGCAGCAAGACTAATTCGTACAACCCTAAGGCAAATTCCAACAACATTAAGCCCATTTGCGCGCAAGTAGACCAAGCAAGGCGAACTTTGACGCTGATTCGAGTTGTCATGATCAAGGCGCTGGCGAGCGTCGATAAGCCAGCCACAATTAACAATAGCCAGATTGCCACGGAACTTTGGGCAACTAACGGTGTGAACAAAAGCAGTAGATAACCACCTAAGTTGATAACACCTGCATGCAACAAGGCGCTGACTGGTGTTGGCGACTCAACCACCTGAATTAACCAACCATGGAAAGGAAGCTGGGCACATTTGATTAACGCAGCCAGTGCGATCAAGCAGGCTGTGACTTGCTCTTGCCAGTGTAATGCCAATCCGGCGCTAGATTGGGCAACAGCGGTATCGATAATAGTGTTGATGTATAAACTGTCGTATTGCTGGTAAAGCAAGGCAAAAGCGGCAAACAAAGACAGCTCGGCAATGCGTGCCAGCATGAACTTCTTGTGGGCGGCGAGAATGGCTCGTGGACGATCCGCGTAGAAGGTTAATAAGTTGTTGAGTGACAAACTAATGCCTAACCAGCCGAGCCAGAAAATCACCAAATGGTTGGTGGTCACTGTTATGGCTACGGACGCCAAGGTAAACATTAACCAACGATAGTAACGATTCAGATTAACCTGTCCTGCCATGTAGTTTCGCGAGAAGCTGATCAGCACCCAACCCATGATAGTCACCAATCCAAGCATGATCTGATTGAGTGCTGTGTGACGAATCAAAGTAGAAGATTGCCAAGCATCAGTGAAAAAGTAACTGACCGGAAAGGTGGCGAGAAAGATAATCAGCAAGACAAAGCTTAATCGAGACGCTTTTTGTGCCACGTATTGGGTTTTCTCACGGCCGAGATACCAGCCGCCAAAAAACAGCGTAAAGGGAATGAAAATCGGTAAGAAACTTAACACGACTAAGGACATACATAACCTACGTTTATTGGATTTAATAAATTGAGGCGATTATGAAGTCTTTATTTTGTTAATAAAAATACATATATTGTTATGTAATGTTCACTTTTAGTTATGTATTTAAAGGATGATAGGCAATGAGTCGGTTGAATTATCATCATTTGTATTATTTTTGGCGGGTTGCCAAGAGCCCGAGTCTGACGGAAGCGGCAGAAACCTTGCACATCTCTCAGTCCGCTCTGTCGGCGCAGATCAAGCAGCTTGAACAGAGTCTTGATGTGGCATTGTTTATTCGTCAAGGGCGTAAGCTGGTACTGACCGATGTTGGGCGTCGGGTGTTGGCTTATGCGCAAGATATTTTTAATACCGGCGAAGAGCTAGAAAAGTTTATCCAGAAAGACAGTGCTACGCAGGTTCAGCATATTACCATCGGCGTGCAGAGCAATTTGTCGAGAAACTTTATTGAGAGCTTTATTGCGCCTTTGTTAAAAAGCGAGAACGTGGATTTTTCACTTGCTTCGAGAGGCATGACGGATTTGCTCAGTGGTCTCGTTAACCACGAGTTGGATTTGGCGCTGACCAATCGTGCCATTTTAAGCGAAAGTCATGACACGACATGGCGAAACCAGCTAGTCGCTAGACAAGCTGTGGCGATTGTTGGGCCTTATGGCGAAAAGCCAGAGATGCCTTTTCCACAGGGCTATGAAGATAAAAAATGGGTAGTGCCGGGACGCAATACCGATATTCGTTCATCATTTGAATCCTTTTGCGCCACGCATCAATATCAGCCAGATATCAAGGCCGAAGTGGATGACATGGCGATGTTGCGATTGTTAGCAAGGGACAGTGGTTATTTGTCCGTATTGCCGCCGGTGGTGGTAAAAGACGAGATTCAATCGAAAGTGCTACAGGATTATGAAAGCATTCCTCAAGCATTCGAAAACTTTTACGCCATTACTATGCCACGTAAATTTACTTCGCAACCTGTATTGGATTTGATCAAAATTGCGATTCATCAGTATTCTGTGGACCACTCAATTTAAGTGTTTTGAAGGCGCAGTCTGAAAGCCCCATAATTAAAAAGGCAATAGTAAGAAGGCAATACTAAACAAGGAAATAGTACATGACTCCTTTGCAAGTCTATCAAACTCGTCTAGAGCAGAACGAAGTGACGTTTGATGAGCGTCAGCAGCCTGCGCTAAATGAGTTAGAACGTGTTTATCAATCGTTACTGTCGAACTTATCAAATAGCGACGTGTTAGAGCCAATCAAAGGCGTTTATCTTTGGGGCGATGTGGGTCGTGGCAAGACGTTTCTGATGGATTTGTTTTATGACTGTTTGCCTGATGGAATGGCGTTAAGGCTGCATTTTCATCATTTTATGGCGCGTTTACACCGAGAGTTGAATCTTGCCTGCGGTCAGAAAAATCCTTTAAAAGGCATTGCCAAACGCTTGGCGTCAGAATGCCAAGTGCTATGTTTTGACGAGTTTTTTGTCTCTGACATTGGTGATGCTATGTTACTGCGGGGGTTGGTTGAAGCCTTGTTTGAAGAAGGTGTGGTGCTGGTGGCAACATCGAATATTGCGGTGGAAAACTTGTTTCAAAACCAGTTGCAAAAAGAACGCTTCGCGCCAGCTATTGCCTTGTTACAAGCGCATTTAAATAGCATTCATCTTGGCGGTGAAGAGGATCATCGATTACGTCATACAGGATTTACGCCGATTTATTTTGTCAAACACGAGCAAGATATGTCGCTCTTGTTTAAGCAGCTGGCAAAGGGAAAAATCAACCGACAGCCGCTGCAAATCTGTCGTCGAGCTATTGCGGTGATTGAATCGGCGGATAACATTGCTTGGTTTGACTTTTATGCTTTGTGTGATGGTCCTAGATCGTCTCTGGATTACATTGAGCTAGCGCAAACTTATCCGTTGATAATGCTGACAGGTATTCCAGAACTAAGCAGCGAACCTTATGAACACATCAAAGCGCGAGGCACAGAAGACGGCGCTATTGGCTCAGGGCAAACGGGTGAACGCGCGGTTTCATTAGGTGTTAATGATGATGCTGTGCGTCGTTTTATTAGTTTGGTGGATGAGTGCTATGACCATCAGGTGGTTTTGTTACTGAACGCTGACGTACCTTTGGATAACTTGTATTTAAACGGTTCGTTGTTGTTTGAGTTTCGTCGTACATACAGTCGTTTAATTGAAATGAAATCTCATTACTATCAAGCATTACGAATAAGTCTGATGAATAAGTAGTATGGCAAGCTTTATTGACCAAATAGACGGGTTAAATGGTTGATTTCATTCTGACTATTTTTGCTAAGTTTTTCGTAAAAGCTTGATAAAACCAGAATGCGCGACCACTATATTTAAAAGCAATGAATTTAAAAGACATTAATAAAATGACAATAAGGAGGGCGATCATGCAGTATGAAGATCGCGTTGATGCGTTAGTCGCACCGAAAGGTTCGTTAGAAATGTTGTCTCAAGATGAGATTTCTCGTTTGTCAGAAGAAACAGGTCCACTTCATGAACTATTTCATCGTTGTGCTTTGGCTATTTTGAACTGCGGTAGTGATTCTGATGATCCGCAAGCAGCCATGGAAGAGTTTAAAGATTTTGAAATCCGCATCGTACAACAAGAACGAGGCGTGAAACTGCAGCTGAAAAATGCACCGGGCAGTGCTTTTGTCGACGGCAAGATGATTAGCAGCGTACGCGAAATGTTGTTTAGCGTATTGCGAGATATTATTTTTACTCAGCACGAATACATTCTTGCTCGCGGTTTAGAAAACGCGAGTTCAGATAAATTAACCAATGTGGTGTTTGAATTATTACGTAACGCTAATGTTTTTCGACGTATTCAAAATCCAGATATGATTGTGTGTTGGGGCGGCCATTCTATTGCGCGTCACGAGTACGATTACACCAAGCGTGTCGGCCATGAATTAGGTTTACGTGAACTGAATATTTGTACCGGTTGTGGACCAGGGGCAATGAAAGGGCCGATGAAAGGCGCTGCCATTGCTCACGCAAAACAACGTATCAAAAATGGTATTTATCTAGGTTTAACGGAGCCGGGCATTATAGCCGCTGAATCACCGAATCCAATCGTGAATCAGCTAGTGATTATGCCAGACATAGAGAAGCGTCTTGAAGCCTTTGTACGTGCTGGGCATGGCATTGTGGTCTTCCCTGGTGGGGCCGGGACCGCAGAGGAAATTTTGTATATTTTGGGTATCTTGTTACATCCGAAAAATGCCGATGTACCATTTCCTTTGGTGTTTACTGGACCAAAAGAAAGTGCGGATTATTTTGAGCAAATTCATGCCTTCATTGGTGATGTACTAGGTGCGGAAGCGCAGAACAAATACCGCATTATTATTGAAGATGAAGTGGAAGTGGCTCGCGCCATGAAGCAAGGTATGGAAGAAGTTCGCCAATACCGTAAAGCCCATCAAGATGCGTTTTACTACAATTGGAAACTGCATATTCCAGAAGAGTTTCAGTATCCGTTTGAACCAACCCATGAAAAAGTTCGTGAGCTGAATCTACATTTTAATCAAGAAACGCATTTGCTTGCCGCGGATTTACGTCGAGCGTTTTCATCTATTGTTGCCGGTAATGTGAAAGCGCAAGGCGTGGCGTATATCAAAGAGTTTGGGCCATTCGAGATTCATGGAGATAAAGCTTTGTTAGCGAAACTGGATGCCTTGTTACAAGCTTTTGTTCGTCAGCAACGTATGAAGTTGCCGGGCAGTGCGTATGTGCCGTGTTATAAAGTCATCACAGACTAATAGGATGGCTACTGTGCTCGTGACGCCATCTGTAGACTTCTAATGTAAAAAAGGGCTTCTCGTGAAGCCCTTTTCTGTTTTAGCTGTGAGCGTTCTTGCTCTGGTTTTGAGCTTAACCAAACACTGACCAGCCGATGCTTTCCGATAGTGCTTCAAGCGCTGCCATGCCCGCTAGTGAATTGCCCGATTTGTTCAGTTCGGGTGACCAAACACACACTGAAAAACGATTAGGGACGATGGCAAGAATACCGCCACCAACACCACTTTTTCCTGGCAGTCCTACTCGATAAGCAAAGTTACCTGCTTCGTCGTATAGGCCGCTGGTGGCGAGTAGACCGTTTACCTGAGTAGTTTCTCGCGCACTAAGTACTTGTTCACCACTAAGCTGTGAGTAGCCCTTGTTGGCAAGGAAACTAAAGGCCTTAGCTGAATCCACACAGTTCATGCGCATGGCACAGTTATCGAAGTAACTATGCAACACATCTTCTACGTCGTTTTCAAAATTGCCAAAGGCTTTCATCAAATACGCCATGGAAGCATTGCGCGCACGAAACTCGTATTCGGAGCTGGCAACGATTTTGTCTGAGTTCAATAGCGGGTTATCGGCTAAGCGACGAATGAACTCTCGCATGGCGTAATGCGGTGAGGCAAAACGGGACTGATTCATGTCGCTGATTACTAGAGCGCCAGCATTGATAAAGGGATTACGGGGTACACCGGCTTCGTATTCTAGCTGCACTAATGAATTAAACGGATTGCCTGAAGGCTCTCGTCCAACGCGTTTCCACATATCTTCGCCATAGTGTTTGATGGCAAGGGTTAAGCTAAAGACTTTAGAAATACTCTGGATAGAGAAGTCTGTATAGGCTTGGCCTGCATGATAAAGCTCGCCGTTGTTGCTGTAGATGGCAATACCAAATTGATTAGGATCGACATTGGCCAACGCGGGTATGTAGTCTGCGACTTTACCTAAACCGATTAATGGTTTTACTTTTTGTTCTATTGAATGCAGTAAATCTTCCACGAGGTTCTCAGTGTTATTTTAATGGGAAGTGAATGGTTGAGCTTGATGGGGGGCTAGTATAGGTATTTACCTAAAAATTTCTAGGGATAAAGGGGGATTTGGTGAATATGGCTGCTTTCAAACACGCCATTTGATTGCTGGCGTGTTTGAAAGTAAGAGAGTCGTTACTATAGCGTTTTTACTTCTCTTGTTTTTTTTATATGGTCTACATGCAAGTTAATCAATTGTCCTGAGATGGTTGCGTTGTTTGGCATATTCGGTAAATTATCGATTTGATACCAGTTAGCTTCTTCTATTTCGCCAGGTGCTGGCGTAATTTCACCGCTGGCATAATCAGCAAAAAAACCTGTCATTAATTGATGTGGAAAAGACCATGGCTGGCTACTTACGTAGCGAATGTTGGTGACTTCTATGCCAACTTCTTCTCTAATTTCTCTTGCTACCGCTTGTTCCAATGTCTCGCCAGCTTCGACAAAACCAGCGATATTACTAAATCTGTCTTTGGGCGCCTGTGGGCCTCGAGCAAGCAGTACTTGATCGTCCTTACGGATCGATACAATGATGCAGGGGGAGATTCGAGGGTAGTGACGCAGATTGCACGACGGACAGATCTTTGTGTGTTCGGTGGCGTGCTTTTCTCTCATGGCGGTGCCGCAGCGGCCACAAAATTGATGGTCACGGTCCCATGTAGATAGCTGGTGTGCTCGACTTAACAAAATGTAATTGTGTTGATCTTGTAGGAAGAGTAACTCTCTTAGACCAATTTCAGTAAAGCCTTTGGGAATAGATTCAAAACGACACACGAAGATATCTTGGCCATGCCATTGGCCACAATACACAGCACTCATTTTAGAGTTAGGCTGGAAGTGCGTAAAAGGCGTAAGAAATTGATTTTCGGATTCTATTAATACTTGGTTTCTATGTAACAAGATGTAGAGCGCATCTTGATGGGGAAGCGGGTGTGTTTGAATGCCTATTTCTAACATGTGATTGCTCGGTTTGCGTCTAAAGGAATTACGCTAACGCGATCATCTTCTAGACGCAATAACCTAAGAGGATTTAATTCCAATCCAAAATGACTTTTCCTGATAGACCTGAGCCCATGGTGTCGAAGCCTTGCTGAAATTCATCGACTTTAAAACGATGGGTAATGATTGGGCTAATGTCTAAGCCAGACTGCAACATAGCAACCATCTTGTACCAAGTTTCATACATTTCTCGGCCATAAATGCCTTTGATGATAAGACCTTTAAAGATAACTTGGTTCCAATCGATGAGTGTGCCTTTGCTAGGAATACCTAACATGGCAATTTTTCCACCGTGGTTCATGCATTCCAACATGGAGCGGAAGGCCGTGTCATTGCCAGACATTTCCAAACCCACGTCGAATCCTTCATTCATGCCTATTTCTGTCATGACGTCTTTTAACGACTCACGACTAACGTTGACCGTGCGGGTTGCGCCCATCTTTTTTGCTAGATCTAGGCGGAAGTCGTTCACATCAGTAATCACCACATTACGTGCGCCTACGTGCTTAGCAATGGCTGCAGCCATTGCACCAATTGGCCCAGCGCCTGTGATTAAAACGTCTTCGCCGATTAAATCGAATGACAGAGCGGTGTGGGTCGCGTTACCAAATGGATCAAATATCGCGGCCATATCGTCACTAATATTGTCGGGGATTTTGAACGCGTTGCTAGCAGGAATCACTAAATACTCGGCAAACGCGCCGGTGCGGTTTACGCCAACACCGAGGGTTTTTCGGCATAGATGACGACGACCCGCACGACAGTTACGGCAATGGCCGCAAGTAATGTGGCCTTCACCAGAAACGCGATCACCAATTTTGAAACCAGAGACTTCTGGGCCGATTTCTGTGATCACTCCAACAAACTCATGACCAACTGTCATCGGCACTGGAATGGTGTTTTGTGCCCAATCGTCCCACTGATAAATATGCATGTCTGTCCCGCATATCGCGGTTTTACTTATTTTGATAACGACATCATTGTGACCACAATCTGGATGTGGAACATCTGTCATCCAAATGCCTTTTTCGGCGTGAAGTTTCGCAAGCGTTTTCATTATTTATTTCCTTCCTTTAATGACACCCATCTCACGGCCTACCTTTGCAAAGGCGGCTATGGCGAGATTAAGCTGTTCCGTTGTTAGTGACGCTGACATCTGTGTGCGAATTCTGGCTTTCCCCATTGGTACGACTGGATAGGCAAATCCTGTCACAAATATCCCTTCTTTATATAACTCATTTGCCATCTCTTGTGCGAGTTTTGCGTCACCTAAAATAACAGGAATGATTGGGTGATCACCAGGTACTAGGTTAAAACCTAAAGCATTCATTTGGGTACGGAAGTATTGGCTGTTGGCTTTTAGTTGCTTGCGGGCTGAATCGCCATGTTTGAGGGACTCGATAATTTGCAAGCTGGTGGCGGTAATGACTGGTGCCAATGAGTTAGAAAACAAATAAGGTCGAGAGCGCTGACGCAACCAATCGACAATGCTTTTAGAGGCGCTGGTGTAGCCGCCAGACGCGCCACCAAGGGCTTTACCCAATGTGCCAGTGATAATGTCGATGCGACCCAGTACATCACAATATTCGTGACTGCCGCGGCCGTTTTCGCCTAAAAAGCCTACCGCATGGGAATCATCTACCATGACTAAAGCGTCGTACTTGTCAGCAAGGTCGCAGATAGATTTAAGGTCAGCAATGATGCCGTCCATGGAGAAGACACCATCGGTCACAATAAGCTTGGTTTTCGCACCGTCTTCATCTGCTTGTTTTAGATTAGCTTCTAGCTCTCGCATGTCATTGTTGGCGTAGCGATAGCGCTTTGCCTTACACAAACGAATGCCGTCAATGATACTGGCGTGATTGAGTGCGTCGCTGATGACAGCATCTTCTTCGTTTAATAGGGTTTCAAATAAGCCGCCGTTAGCATCAAAGCAAGAAGAATACAAAATAGTGTCTTCCATTTGCAGGAAGTCACTAAGGCTTTTTTCTAGTTGAGTATGAATGCTTTGTGTGCCGCAAATAAAACGTACGGAAGCCATGCCGTAACCGTATTCGTCTAGTGCTTGATGAGCGGCTTTTGTGACTTGGCTATCATTTGCTAGTCCAAGGTAGTTGTTCGCGCAAAGATTGATTAAGGGCGTTTTATCAGCGGTGGTAATTTGGCTGGCTTGTGGCGTGATAAGCGGGCGCTCTACTTTATAGAGACCTTTTTGTTTAAGTGTTTGGAGTTGATTCTCAAGATTTTGGTAAAAAACGGATTTACTCATGACTCTTCCTCTTGTGGAGATAGGTATTCCTTTTGCTGCGAACTCCTTGATGTCACTTGAGTGTAGGAGGGCGGCTTCAATATGAGTAGATGCAGTGACATAGTAAAACGGGCATAACAGTTTTGCTTTTTGATCAGGCTGGTCTTGCTGTCCGTTCGTCCGTAGAATGTGGGTAAATATTAAGCAAAGAGGAAATGACATGTTGTCAAAGGTTCATTACAGCATTTTACTGGGGGCGTTGAGCGCCAGTATTGCGGCTCAAGCTCAGGATTATCTACCCGTTCTGCAATACCATCATGTAAGTGCTAGTTCACCTAAATCGACTTCTGTTACCCCTGAACAGTTTACCGAGCAAATGGATTACCTAAAGAGCGCAGGCTTTCAGGTTGTGGATTTGCGTTCTGCGTTGGATGATTTAAAAGCCAATAAACCATTACCTGAAAAAGCGGTCGCGATTTCGTTTGATGATGCTTACCGCAGTATTTACCAAGCAGGCTTTCCAATCCTTAAAGAAAGAAACTTTCCTTTTACAGTGTTTATTAATACAGAACCTGTTGAACGTAAAAGTCGTAGCTTCTTAACTTGGGAGCAAATGAAAGAAATGGAACAGTCTGGTGGCGTGTTTGCTAATCACACCATTAGTCATCCTTATATGTTGCGTAAAGAAAAGGGTGAGTCTGATGAGGCTTGGTTGTCTCGTATGACAAACGAAGTAGATACGGTTGAAGGTTTACTAGAGAAAAACCTTGGGCATTCACCAAAAATGTTGGCTTATCCTTATGGCGAATCTAATAGCCAAATTCGAACCATGATGAAAGAGCGGGGCATAATGGCATTTGGGCAGCAGTCTGGTGTAGTGAGTGCGGATTCGGACTTCGAAAATTTGCCTCGTTTCCCCGCTTCAGGAGCTTATGCCAAGTTATCTACGTTAAAGACGAAGCTAAATGCTAAGCCAATGCCTTTGTTGTCCGAAAAGACTGGCGGTGACTATGCAACAGATCAGCCTGTTTCTATTAGTTTGACCTTTAAAGAAGGTAAGTACCGTTTGAAAGACTTAACCTGTTACGTTGCAGGCCAAGGCAAAGCTAAGCTGGATTGGGTGTCTGATACAGAAGTGACGGCGACTGCAGAGAAACCATTCAGTGTTGGCCGTGGCCGTATTAACTGCACTATGCCAGACAATTCGGGCAAACATTATTACTGGTATTCTAATGTTTGGATCCGTTCTTCCCCTGATCAGGGCTATGTGAGTGAAAAAAGTTAAACTTTTTTAAAAAAGAGGTTGCACTGAAATTTCAAATCAGTATTATACACCTCGCTCGCAACGGAGGGGTGGCAGAGCGGTTTAATGCACCAGTCTTGAAAACTGGCGTAGGTTAATAGCCTACCGAGAGTTCGAATCTCTCCTCCTCCGCCATCTTCTGAAGATGGTTGTTGTAAGCAAGATAAAATATTAATTCCTCGATAGCTCAGTTGGTAGAGCAAATGACTGTTAATCATTGGGTCACTGGTTCGAGTCCAGTTCGAGGAGCCATCGGAGTATAGCGCAGTCTGGTAGCGCGCCTGCTTTGGGAGCAGGATGTCGGGGGTTCGAATCCCTCTACTCCGACCATTATATTTTATCATCACCATTAGTAATGGTGGGCGTAGCTCAGTTGGTAGAGCTCCGGATTGTGATTCCGGCGGTCGTGGGTTCAAGCCCCATCGTCCACCCCATTACTTGATAGTTGGGTCGTTAGCTCAGTTGGTAGAGCAGTTGACTTTTAATCAATTGGTCACTGGTTCGAATCCAGTACGACCCACCAACTATCTCAAAATACCTTATTCTGTATGAATCTGATTAATTCCTCGATAGCTCAGTTGGTAGAGCAAATGACTGTTAATCATTGGGTCACTGGTTCGAGTCCAGTTCGAGGAGCCATCGGAGTATAGCGCAGTCTGGTAGCGCGCCTGCTTTGGGAGCAGGATGTCGGGGGTTCGAATCCCTCTACTCCGACCATCAGTTTTAAAGTAAAAAGTTATGAGCGGGTCGTTAGCTCAGTTGGTAGAGCAGTTGACTTTTAATCAATTGGTCACTGGTTCGAATCCAGTACGACCCACCATTCTTCTCATAATTATCCTATCTCTCGTATTTATTTCTTGATATTTCTCTAGATAGCTTCAAAATCGTCTATCGTCTATCGTCTATCGTCTATC